>CAYZXF010000081.1:0-3335 GCA_964482355.1 uncultured Anaerolineaceae bacterium
ACGCGAGCAATGTGCTGACTATAAGTAACGGAGGGTAAATTGCCAGAACGGTAATAAATGCCATCTTGTACCGGGCAGGTGGGGCCGAGGAGGCGGAGTGATCTGGAAGCGTAAACCAAGGCTCAAATCCGTGCGCCTCCTGGATATAGATCTCACCGACCGTCATTTCTTCCGACTTCTTCAGCCATTCTTCTCGCACCTTCGATCCCATCCATGTTCTCAGGTGCTCGTATTTGTCAAATCGAACCACTATGACATACTCGGGATGCGAGTGATCGCTTGGGCGAATGACATCCGCGCCTAGATAACCGTCAAATTGCCGTACAGCTTGGATAATGCCTTCGACCCACTCCTCGAAGTCTCTCATTCGATCCGGCTTGACATCTCGCACAAATACAGCTGTGACGGGTTCTACTGCCATTATTCCCTCGACTTCCTTTCCACCCTTGAGCGGTTCAGGTTCTCTCCCGGCCGACCTATGGGCTGGAATCGATGTTCCGATCCCCGATGAGCAGCCCCAGTTGGAGCGCAGCCTCCCGCAATTTCTTCCACTTGTTTGAATCCACCACAACACTCTTTGGCCCCAGCTGCTCCCCTAAGTAGGCACCAGTGCTTGAGTCGTTCATCAGCAGCGCGAGCACTTGCTCGTCCTTTACCTGAAGCACGGTCTGCCGCCCAACTTCCGCCTCCATCCCGGCCTGCTCCCATCGCTTCAGCGCTTTGAGCATGCCTTCCGGGGCTGGAATCTCAGCCAGGATTTGATGGGCGTGCGCTGCAGTCAGGCCTTGCCCCTCAGCGACTAGAAGGGACCGGGCGGTCAAGCGGTAGTGATACGCGCCTCCGTCCATCTGCTCCCACTCGCACAGCCGCGCGATCTGGTACCGCAATGCGCGATTCGCCTGACGCGCGACCCGAATCCGGCCGTCGGGCCAGGCCTTCGCCAGCCCTTCCTTCGGCTTTGAGTCCGATCGAGTAAGCTGGAAGGCCGATCCATCCTGGCTGACCTCGGATAGTCCGAGCCAGAGCATCGGTCCGGTGATCAAATACCTCAGGTATTGCCCTTCAACCTGCTGCCAGGCTTCAAATCCATGCAAACTGGTCTTCTCATCCGCCGATTGCAAATACCAGCTATCAAATCCGCCCGGAGGGCGCATGAAGCCTGGATCCGCCTCATGCACTGCATTGACGAATTCGGCAACTGACCACCAAGTATCGGCCGG
The DNA here is from genome assembly GCA_964482355.1 of uncultured Anaerolineaceae bacterium. Lineage (GTDB taxonomy): Bacteria > Chloroflexota > Anaerolineae > Anaerolineales > E44-bin32 > JADFRG01. The sequence continues at coordinate 1,221 of CAYZXF010000081.1, forward strand.
GACCGTCCGAAGCAAATCAAGCGCCGCTTGCCGGCCCGATCGTGGATCGTTCGGCCATTCGCTACCCGGACTGCTTACTCCGGAGGTCTGGGAGAGATCATTCCAATTTCTAGATCCCTGCCAAGTATCACGGAGTTGCTCCAATGCCTGCGTTCGAGTCAGCTGGAGGAACGCGCCGATTTGCTCCGGGTAACCCAGTATCTCGGCCTGCTCGAGAAGAGCTTCTATCAAAGCCATTGATTCCGGCTGTCTTAGGAACCGCAGTGGATCTAATTTTTCGTCTCGACGGTGAGCGGCCAATATTGTGGTCGCGTCATCCACGGCGAAGCCGCCCGATCGCAAAATGCGGCTGGGCGCAGGCGTGGGCGCTCCCAATAGGAGAGTCTCAGGGTCGATTACTTTCGGCATCCTGTCCACTAAGTCGTCGGGGATAAAACCGTACTCCTGCGGACCGCCATCGGAATCGGCGAATGCCTTCGACATCAAGCCCCGATACCAGAGCATCTCCAGCGGAGAGGCGGGTTCCTTCCACGGCTCCAATCGATCGCGCTTCGCCGGACCCATCTCACGCAACGAACCAAACTGGCGCACGAGCGACTCCATCGGAACCCGGCCACCACCAAGCAACATGCGGTCCAGCGCGCGCCTCGCGCCTGCAGGTATTGTCTCGAGAATCTCCGGAGTTCGGTCCAGCATAGCGCTGGAAAGTACTTTGACCGTAACGGGTTGGGGGTCGTTCGGGAGATCAAGCTGCCAAAGGTCGGCGATTACCTTCAGATGTCCACGATCGTGGTCCTGGAGAGTTTGGGCGAGCGTTTGCACTGCACCTACGATCAGCCGATCAAGCGGATGGCGTTGGGGAGTACCTTTACGGTTAGCTCTCGCACATTGTTCGTGGAATTGGCGAAGATTTCCCCGTCTGTATGGATGAGCAACGGGTGATCGGATTCGAGCTGAAGATCCCGGAATTGGCCGAGGGTGACTTCATCGAATCGTTCGTGGGTGCCTCGCATGAATTCTGGCATCATGCGAAACATTTTAATTCGAGATAGCCAACTGACCATCGCGTAGTTGAGCACGCCATCGTCGGGCAGAGCATCTGGTGCGAGGATGAAGCCGCCTCCTTCGCGCCTCCCATTGCAGAATGCGACCAGAAGAAAATCGTCCTCGATCTCTTCAGAGTCCGTGCGGATCTTGAAATGTGGAGCATGGTGATCTCGCAGGATGGTCTGCACTGCAGCCACGAAATACATGGCGGTACCTTGAAGTCGCTTGATGGATTGCGAGTTTATGACCGCTTTAGCGTCAAAGCCGATGCCGAGAACGTTGTCCCAATACTCAACCCGCCCTGACCCATCCTCTACCATGCCGATATCGAGCCCTCTTGGTTCGCCAGAGAAGGCTCGAACGATCGCTACCGTCGGATCCAATTCGATTCCTGCATTGGAGCAAAAGTCGTTTCCGTTTCCGATAGGGACTGCGGCCAGCATGGGCCGTTCATCGGAGCTGACCTGCATTAAGCCATTGACGACCTCGTGCACGGTGCCGTCGCCGCCAATCGCTACGACCACGTCGAATCCCTGCTGGGCAGCTTCTAGTGCCAGCTCAGTTGCATGGGTTGGATACTCGGTGCCGGTCCACTCTGCACCTCCCATGTGTTCGATTGTCGCCTGCAGCGAAGAGGCAATCCGCCAGCCACGGCCGTTGTCCGCGTAATGGTTAAAAATCAGCTTGACGCGGCGATCCACTCAGCAATCTGTCCTTTGTAGGTTAAACCGGGGATGATGCCAGCGATTATAGCCGATGTCCTGTTTTCACCCTTTGGAACAGGCCCCTTGCGCCTGGGTAGTACCTTTTTTAAGTGAAAAGAAGATTGACTCTTGGGCCGAGTCTGCGTAGAGTCGGGGCAGTAGGAGCCTCAGGCCACCAAAAGACAGCTACCCCCCGTCAGCCGTGGCGCTACTCTGACCAAACAGCCCAAGCCATTCAGTGGGTGGCGAAGGGAAAGTAGTACGCCGGTCGGTCGGAGTTCCGCCCTTCCCTGCGGCGAACAGATGTGGGGCCTTCCGGCAAGAGCGGCAGTGCCGGCCGTCCAGCGGATTGGCAGGGGGCTCT
>CAYZXF010000082.1:0-4645 GCA_964482355.1 uncultured Anaerolineaceae bacterium
GCCATTTTCCGGATTCCACCCCTACGGACATCCCAAGCCACAGGAAAACGGCTCTCAGGACCTCTCAGGACTGCCCGGACCTCTTTCTGGGCAAGCGTGCGCGAGAAGAACGTTTCTCATAGCCGGTTTCTGAGTTCGACGCACCAGAATATCTAGTCTCCCAACCAAAGTATTTGGATAAAGATATAATTCGCCGGTTCGCTCGTTTTACATCCTTCTACGTTAATCCCGTCTTTCCAACGGAGGTTCCTATCTGTGAAGCTCGATAAAAGTCAAGAACTCCTGAAGCGCGACCAGGCTGTTGTTTCGCCGTCCTATCCACGAGCGGCTCCATTTGTGATGGACCACGGATCGGGAGCAGAGGTTTGGGATGTAGATGGCAACCGCTTCATCGATTTCATGGCCGGAATTGCAGTCTGTACCACTGGACACTCCCACCCCAAGGTCGTGGCCGCCATGCGAGACCAGGCGGGACGTTTCATTCACATCTCGTCCGACTACTACCACCCGCTCTGGATAGAACTTTCAGAACGCATAGCGGAAATTGCTCCTTTCTCGGAGCCGGCCAAGGTCTTTCTTGGAAATTCCGGTACGGAAGCCGTCGAGGCCGGAATCAAGCTTGCCCGCTATCACACCGGCCGACCGCTCTTCATCGGTTTCCAGGGCGGTTTTCATGGACGAACACTGGGTTCATTGGCGTTCACCGCCAGCAAATCCGTCCAACGCAGCGGCTTCGGCCCGCCATCCATTGGAGTAACTCACGTTCCGTACCCAAATGATTATCGGCAGGTGCTGCAGCCGACAAGTGAGGATTACGGGGAGACGGTAGTCAACTATATCGAAGATCAAATCTTGAAGACGATTGTGCCTCCGGAGGATTGCGCGGCAATCTTAGTGGAACCGATACAAGGCGAGGGCGGCTATGTAGTGCCGACTCCTGGGTTCTTTCCTGCGCTGCGAGAGCTCTGCGACCGACATGGAATTCTGTTGATTGTGGATGAGGTGCAGTCCGGGATCGGCCGAACCGGAAAGTGGTGGGCGATTGAACACTGGAATGTTGAACCCGACATCGTTTGTTTTGCCAAGGGCATCGCGTCGGGTGTACCAATGGGAGGTATCGTGGCCCGAGGGTCGGTGATGAATTGGCCGGAAGGCTCGCATGGCAATACATACGGCGGTAATCCGCTTGCTTGCAGCGCCGCCCTGGCAACTCTCAGCCTGGTTGAGGAAGAGCTTATGGTCAACGCCCGGAGCATGGGCGAATACGCGATGGATGCGCTCGAAGAGATGCAGAGTCGGCATCCTTCGATCGGACAGGTTCGGGGTAAAGGGTTGATGATCGGCGTCGAATTCGTCGATGGTGATGGCGCCATGCGACCCGCACACGAATATCGCGAGCGCGTGATCGAAGAAGCATATGCGCGGGGACTGCTCCTGTTGGGGTGTGGCGAGAGCACCATCCGCATCGCTCCCGCCCTGAGCATTGAGGAGAGTTTGCTGGACGAGGGACTCAGGATCATCGAGGAGTCAATCTCGACCGCCTCCGCCTAATGCTGCCAGACTTTCGCGTACGTCAGCGAGATTACCTGCTCGAGATCTCGCGCGCTCTTACTGAAGAGCTAGATCTCGATCGGGTCCTAGATCGCATCGTCAAACTCGCGGCCGAGCTGTTGGCGAGCTCGGCCGGTCTGATTGCCTTGCGCGAGGTAGATGGATGGCGTGTTGCAGCTACTCATGGCATCAACACAGAGTTTATTAAGTTCCTCGATCCGTTACTGGAAGACATCCCGGATCAAGGCGATCCCGCCCAAACGGCTCTCCCCGAAGTAAATCGCCGCCTACAAAAGATCACGCAATCCGCATCTATGGGGCTGCTTACCGGAGTCGGGCTGCCGATGATCGCCCGGGAAGAGGTGGTTGGTGTAATTTTTGTGTTCCGATCTTATCGAGGGCGTTTCTCACGCGATGATCGAAGACTGCTCGGCGCTTTCGCGGCTCAAGCCGCAATTGCGGTATCGAATGCCCGTCTTTACACGCAGGTCGCTGATCAAAATCGCCACTTGGACGGGGTGGTCGAATCTTCCGCGGACGGAATCTTCATACTCGATCCCAGCTACAAATTTACGCGATTCAACCGGGCTTGCTCAAAGCTCACTGGCTATGGCCCAGAGCATGTGGTCGGCAAGGAGCATTCCGAGATTATCCGATGGTCCAATCGCAAATCAGGATCCACCCTGGAAGATGCAGGCGCAGACGGCTGGCCACTTTCGCCGAATGCCGAGCTATATGTTGAAGGAGACCTGCTGCAGGCAAGCGGCGGCCATGTGAGCGTTGGGATTACTTACGCTCCGACCTTTTCTGACGACGGGCGGCTGCTGAGCGTGGTCGCCAACGTGCGCGACATTACCCGCTTCCGAGAAGCCGAGGAACTTAAAAGCACCTTCATATCCATCATTAGCCACGAGCTGCGAACCCCGGTAGCATTGATCAAAGGCTATGTGGGAACCTTACGCCGCGACGACGCCGATTGGGATCCGGAAGTCGTGCGCGATAGCCTGACAGTGATCGAGGAGGAGGCAGATCGATTGGCGGACCTAATTGACGATCTGCTGGATGCTTCCCGGCTGCAGGCCGGCGCGCTGTCCCTGAACCTTGCGGACGTGGACCTCTTTCAGCTCGCGGACGAATTGACGGAGCGCTTTCAAACCCAATCCGATCAACACACATTTGAGGTCGAACATCCGATAGACTTCCCGCTGGTGACAGGGGATGAGGAACGGCTGACCCAGGTGATATCCAATCTGCTCTCCAACGCTGTGAAATACGCAGGGGATGGGGGCAAGGTCGTGATTCGGGGTCGCCAGACGCCGGATGAGGTTGTTATGTGCGTGAGCGATCAGGGGCCAGGGATCCAGCCTTCCGATCGATACCGGATCTTCGAGCGTTTCTATCGGTCTGAAGAAACCGCCGGAAGCAAACAGGGCGCCGGATTGGGCTTGTTTCTCGCGAAGTCCATTGTGGAGGCTCACGGCGGCAGAATTTGGGTAAATGAGAAGGCAGAGCAAGGGGCGGAAATTTGTTTCTCCTTGCCGAAGGGAGAGGGATAAAACGTGGTTGCGCCTGGTTCTTCTGTTCGGTGCCCAAACTGTAATTCACCCATTGAAGCCCATGTCCACCAATTAGTGGATGTGAGCCAAGATCCGAGCGCCAAATCGCGCCTGCTCTCCGGCAGCCTCAACCTCATTCGCTGCCCGGTTTGCAGCTATGAGGGCCAGCTCACGACTCCAATTGTCTATCACGACCCAAGCAAGGAACTGCTGCTTACCTACATGCCGGTCGAACTCAATATCCCCAAAAACGAACAGGAAAAGCTGCTGGGTCGGTTGACCAATCAGGCAATTGATTCGCTGCCAGCGGAGAGCAGGAAAGGATATCTCCTCCAGCCTCAGGCAGTGCTGACCTTGCAGGGTCTGATTGAACGCGTTCTCGCAGAAGATGGAGTTACGAAAGAGGATTTGGATGCTCAGCGGGCGAAGATTCGCTTGTTCGAGGATCTGCTGAAAGCACCCGCAGACTCACTGGAGGAATTCGTCGAGAAGCACGACCCGGAACTTGACGAACAGTTTTATCAACTTGCTGCGCTTAGCCTCCAAAGCGCTACCGATGAACCGGCCCTGGCCGCCGCCACTCAGCGACTCGAAGCCGTGCTTAAATTGAGCAGCTACGGGAAGCAGCTGGCAGCACGCGATCAGGAGCTGCGGGCAGCAGCAGAAAGCCTGCGCGAAGCCGGCGAGGATCTGACGCGAGAGAAGCTGCTCGAGCTGCTCGTCGACGCGAACAGCGATGATCGAGTGGAAGCCATCGTGAGTCTGGCTCGCCCCGGTCTAGATTATTCCTTCTTTCAGCTGCTCACGGAGCAGATCGATCAAGCTGAAGGCGATGAATCAAAGCGCCTTGAGGCACTTCGGCAGCGGTTGCTCGAGCTGACGGAAGAGATTGACAAGGCGCAGGAAGCACGGCTGGCACGGGTCACAAACTTGATTGGTTCTATCGCGCAGTCCGATGATATGGATGAGGCTATTCAAGCCGCGCTACCCGCGATCGACGAGCTCTTCATGGCAATTCTTCAAGCCAATATCCGGGGAGCCGAGGAAAGCGACGATCAGGAGCTACTTTCGAAGCTTAAGGAAATCGAAGCGAAGCTCAATGAGGCAATACTGGAAAGTCTGCCTCCGAACCTACGAATTGCCCAAGAGATATTGGAAACTGAAGACGAAGAAGAAGCGCAGCGTATCCTGGATAGTTCTGCCGAGCTGATCGACGAACAGCTATTGGGGGCGTTGATGAGCACCAGCCAGCGGCTGGAAGAGGCGAATGACAAGGATGGCGCTGAGCGTCTTCGGCGCCTGCATCGCCATGCAATGCGCCTGTCCATGAGATCCAAAATCGATTCTTAAACTTTCAGGCGCCAGTCCCAAGCAGTTTCAACAGTCCCGCCTCGTCAATAATCGCAACCCTTAGATTCTGGGCCTTCGCCAGCTTCGATCCGGCGTTTTCTCCCGCAACCAGATAGTTGGTCTTCCCGCTCACGCTGCCGGTCACCTTTCCGCCAGCAGCCACAATCTGCGCTTTTGCATCGCCGCGC
>CAYZXF010000083.1:0-2412 GCA_964482355.1 uncultured Anaerolineaceae bacterium
CTGCAATCCAAACAATCCCTCAGGCCACATCTTCACCGCAGCTGAAATGGCGGCGGTCGTATCTGCGGCAGATCGGGCTGGAGCTTGGTTACTTACGGATGAAGTGTATGCCGGCGCCGAACGTGAGATCGAAGAAACTACACCATCTTTTTGGGGTCATTACGATAAGGTGCTGGCGATCGGAAGCATGTCCAACGCATACGGATTACCAGGCTTACGCATTGGCTGGGTGGTAGCGCCGGCTGACACAGCTGACCAGATCTGGGCACGCCAGGAATACATCACCATTAGCAGCACGATGCTCGGGAACATCATGGCGGCACATGCGCTCTCACCGGATGTGCGCCCGCGTCTCATAGCTCGAACGCGCGACTACATTCGTCGCGGCTACGGGAATTTCGAGCGTTGGGCTCAAGAGAATGAAGGTCTATTTTCGTGGGTCCCGCCGGAAGCTGCCGCCATCGCCTTTGTGCGCTATCGCGTGGAAGCTAATTCTTCGGAATTGGTTGAGCGCCTCATCCATGAGCACAGCACCTACGTGGTTCCTGGCGACCATTTCGGGATGGATGGACACCTGCGTATCAGCATCGGCCTTCCGGGGGACTACCTGATAGAGGGCCTCGATCGCGTGGCGATGGTGATTCGGTCGGATTGGTAGAGCCTCTTCTCGTACGATCCAAATCGCAGTCCGCTTTCCAAGATGGATGAATTGCAAGCGCTGCTGAGAATCTAGCGCGCCCATCGTTCATCGCAAAATCCCTCCACTTGTCGCTCAATAACCGCCAATCATCTAAGAAGGGCGCCAACCATGGCGGTCAGCGAGAGCAGCACACCAGATGACAAAAAGCACCAAGCCACCGAGCGGCGGCGGGGGCTTCGCGGATTATCTTGGTCGTGCTCTAGTGAGCACGTGATCTATTGGGTTTGGGCCTACAATCGATGGAACTGAGAATTTACGCACGTGATCCTAAGTAATGTGCTCGCTGCTTTGGACTTTACCCGAGCCGGCCGTTGCTATCCTAAGCTGTCCAAATCGAGGCGCGGAAGACTTTCACTCTGGTCATCAGAGAAAAAGAGTAACTTAGCCGTCGCCTCTGGGGACCTTATCTTGGGCAAAGAAGCGACGCTCTGTTGATCGCAAACGATCGACTTCTGTCGGTGGACGCTCAAACCGTTTCTGGGGCAGACGAATGAGGACACTAATATCTCTCACGGAGAATCGCTGCACCCATCCCGGCTTTGACATGCCCGGGTGGGCGCGCTAGGTATCCGGCTGCCATAGGGCGGTGTCTGGATGGAACTGAGACCAGGCAAACCAAAATGCCTGGTGGCCGCCGAGATCGTTGCCATCGGCATCGATGGCTCGGACACCTCCGCCGGCTAGTCTAAGGATGATGTTTTCCACCTGAATAGATCCTCCCTGGATCAAGACCGACCGCGCGGAGGAGACGTGGAATGCTACGGGCGTCCCAGATTCGGCGATGACGCCAAGGACCGGTTCTTGGACCGGTAGACGGGGATCGACATCACCAATTGGAAAGATAGGTCCCGCGGCATCTCGAGTGTTCAGCAGATCGGAGTCGCGGCCTAGAGCCAATTCCTCGGCCAAGATCGTGGTGTTTGGATGCAAGACCTTCCATTCGCCCCACGTGGTGGTGACCACGCCGACTTGTTCCAACTCCAAACCGATCTCTGCGAGCGGTCCCGTAAGGGCTGTGCCGAGGAAAGTATCAAATACGCTGGATGTGTTGAGGTCGTACATTATTTTGTTGGATCGGCTAAGGAGACCAGAGGTTCGGAAGATGGGGCGCTCGACGCCCTCCGGAAGATTGTCAGTGAAGAATACCTGGGCTGAGCCGCAAAGCGTGCAATAGGGCATGGCGATGTCCCTGCCGCCGAGTGTATCGTTCACCATCTCGCGAATCTCCATAATGTTCCGAGGATAGGCCCGGGCCTCACCGTTAATTTCAACTCCGAAAACGAACCGGTTATCGTTGTGCCAGTCGCCCCCTGCCGCATCCGTGGTCTTGGGATTGTCCGCCGCCGGAATGCAATTACACGGTTCATCCGTTTGATCGTAGGGTCGCTTGTCAATTCGGACTCCGCCCCATGTCCAAAATCGGTAGTCGATTTCGGATCCGTCCTCGAAGAACGGAGCCCAATCCTCGGAAAATAGCGTAAAGAGGATCCGCTTATATTTTAGATAATCGGTCGGCTCGGGAATATCCCAGGCCATCAGGTGGTTGAGCATATCGCCCCAGGCGGAAACCGGGTTGAGGGGGATACCCAGCAGCTCTTCGGCGGCTGATCCGAGGAGGGCTGCGGATTGGGGCGAGCCGATAAATCGCATCAAGTCGGAGATTAGCCACGCCACTCTGGGATCTTTTGAGCTTTGGAGCGTTTGGAGCGCCG
>CAYZXF010000084.1:0-6084 GCA_964482355.1 uncultured Anaerolineaceae bacterium
AGCCCAGAAGAAGCTTTGAACACTTTTCTCGATTCGGTTCCCGGGAGCCTTACGTCCGAGAGCATCCGAACCGAACGGTCCTTGGGTCGGGTGCTGCTCAATGATGTAGTTGCGCCATCCGCTCTTCCGCCCTTTGCCAGAACCACGGTTGATGGATTTGCGGTTCGAGCATCGGATACGTTTAGCGCCTCAGCAGGCCAGCCGGCTTACCTGACTATTGTTGGTGAAGTGCTGCATCGATTGGGCGACCCAGGTAGGCAGCAATCGCCGCTCCGAGCGCGTAGAGAAGAAACCCTCCCAACAAGAAGAAAGGACGAGAAAGTCGAATGAAGAGGCGGAGATGTTGAAACGAAATCACTCTTCGTCGATCTCGTGGGTGGAGAGCCGTAGCAGCTGGGACGAACCGTCCACTGCCCGCACTTCAAATGTAACGCCAAACGGCACCAGTACCAGGGTCGGTTCATTGCAATCCAACACATAGGTTTCCTGGTGGGTAGGCGATGTTGAGCGAAGATCGCGCCATGTAAATTGGACGCTGCCTTCTACCAAAGCCCAGACCTCGTCCGCGATCTTGCGCGACGCCGCAGGTCGCACCTGATCACTCTTCAAGAAAACAACTTCCGCAAATCCAAATCGCCTCAATAAATGATCGCCGTAGCGGAGCACTTCTAGCTTTGCACCATTCGAGTCCTGCTCGACATGCAGAGTTCGGACGAAGAGATCGTGGATAGGGAGGGTCATCAACTGAGGGGTTGGTAGTTCGCGGCACCGGCGCAGGTGCAGAGCCCGCTAAAATGGCTTGGGCTCGTCGCGCAGATCGAATCCGGGGACCGCTGCAATTTCGTGAACCTGCTATCCGAGAGCGGATTGCATATCGGTTACATGCTCGAGTCGATGATCAACCATTCGCCGAAGGAAACCTTCCGTAGTCATGGTTTCGAGGCTCGAATGCAATCCAGATTTGTTCAGGTCGCTTTCATCAAGGCTGTCTAAGAATTCCAGGGCGTTTGAATAAGACCCGGAGATTACCTCCAGTAGCTCAGCGGTGGAGCTTTTGGCAGCTCTGCGAACCGCACCTCGATTCCAGCGATCGAGATCGAAATCAGCGGGTACTGTTTGCTCTCCAGCGACCAACCGCTGGGCCTGGCCCAGATTGCCGCGCTCCCCGTCTGCCAGATGGCCGAGCAGATCTTTGACGGTCCATGCGTTTTCCTCTGATGAATAAACCTCCACCGGCATGTCGCTCTCAGTCAGCCCTTTTAGGAACGGCCATGTCTCAGCATTCCGACTCTCCAAATGGCTGCGAAGTTCGTCCTTGCGTTCGCTCATGAATCGGCCTCCCTCTCACGCCTCAAATGAGTAAATCGCCACCGTCGACCCGGAGTGAGTGGCCGGTGATGTATTCGTTCTGCATCAAGAACACCACTGCCTCGGCAACGTTCTGACTGGGCACGGCCTGCTCAAGCGGTATTTTACCTGTCACCTCATCCCATCTCTCATCGGGCATCCAGTCCGGCTTGAGGGTTGGTCCAGGAATCACTGCGTTCACGCGGATGTCGGGCGCTAGTGCAACGGCCGCAACCTGTGTGAGCATCTCCAAGCCTGCCTTGCTGATCGAATGAAGCGGGAATTCTTTCCAGGGTCGGTGGCCAGCAGTGTCTGAAACGTTGACCACCGATCCCGCGCCTCTGCCTTGCATGCGCCGTGCAGCTTCTTGGAGGACAAAAAAGGCGCCCTTTAGATTCAAACCTATGGATCTTCGCCAATCGTCCTCATCGACCTCAAGCAACTTGCGCCGCTCAAGAATCGCGGCCGAATTTACCAGCAGATCGATTCCTCCAAACGCAGAGTCGAGGGCGCTGAATGTTTCTCGAACCCCTTGGGTAACGGAGAGATCGGCCTGAACCAGGGCAGCTTGAACGCCAATGGACTCCGCTTGGGCTGCCGTCTCAGCTGCAGATGCTTGCGCCTGATAGAAGTGGATCATGAGATGGCAGCCCTCATTTGCCAGCGCGAGCGCGATGGTCTTGCCTAGACGGTGGCCGGCGCCTGTTATCAACGCAATCTTTCCCTCAAGCTGCATGGTGGTCTCCTGACGGTTCGAAAAGGGGCGCAGGACCGAGTACCTGATTCATCGTACCGGGCTGTGCCACCGGGGAGTACGAGTCGGGCATCGGCTGCCGTGGGAGTTCATCATCGGCGAATCAGATTCGAAACAACAAGCCAAAGATTTGCCGGCCGCTCCGCGAGCCGCCTCATCAGGTATGGATACCACTGCGATCCGTAGGGCACATAAACCCGCACCGGATACCGGCGCCTATGGAGCGATATTTGGAGCTCAGAGCGGATTCCATAGAGAAATTGAAATTCAAGCGCAGAACGGGAGACTCCAATCTCTCTCGCATAATTCTCCGCGAATTCGATCCGGTTCGAATCATGGGAGGCAATAGCGGTCAGCGGAGGTGTGCGGCCGTCGGTCGAAATCGGATTCGCGCCCTGATCTCGCGCTGCCTCTAACGCAATAGAGGACAGCTTGTCGAAACTTTCGTTCACATCGCTCTTGGACTGGTACGCGATGGACGGCGCTTCTCGGTAAGCCCCCTTGACTATCCGCACGCTGGTTCCCACCGCGACCGCTGATCGCACGTCATTTTCACTTCGAAACAATGCGGACTGAAATACCAGGCCCATCTTCGAAAGACCCTTTGCTGTAAGTGCGTGCTGGAGGCTGAGGGCCTGATCAATATAGGACGATTCCTCCATGTCAATTCGTATGTACACGCCCTGGGCGGCTCCCTCTCGAGCCACATCCAGCAGGTTGGTCATGCACAGTTCGTAACTAAGGCTCAATCCTAACTGCGTAAGTTTGATAGATATGTTGGAAGGTAAATTGCTGGCGCCAATGCCCTGAATGAGACTGAGGATTTCGTCGCGTGAGCGATCGGACTCTTCGCGGGTAGACACATGCTCGCCAAGGTGCGCGAGTGTAGTTGCCAGCCCACGCTGTTCAAGGATCCGGGCAACTTCCAGCGCATCGGGAAGGGATTCGCCAGCAACAAATCTGCGAGCTACTCGTCGTGCCAGGCTCCAGTCTTTGACGAGCCGCTGCGCCCATTTCGCCTCAGATAGAAAGAGGATCGGAGATCGAAGCATAAAGCCAATGGGAATTGTAGCAAGGCTCGCATTGAGTTCCCGTTGATTGACCTTCGCCAAAGGGCAGGTGCGCCTTAGCTACGCGAACGGGCGATGTTGACCGACGTTGGTTTGGTTGGTAAACTCGCGGCGAGCGCCACTAGCTCAACTAGGCAGAGCATCGGCCTCTTAAGCCGCAGGTTACAGGTTCGATTCCTGTGTGGCGCACCTCAAATAGAAATCTGGCTCCAGGCTATGCAAGACGATGCCCTGGAGTCAGCAATTCCTCAAATCGGCCCTTCTTACGACTTGCTACCGCCGGCCCGCTTCAGCGACTATAATAATGCGCTGTATTTGCGAGCGTATGACTTGCTTCACTTTTAGCAAGATCAACCACAGAACGTTTTTGGGCTGAGGGTGCAACTTGGCTCAACAGAGTCGAGGAGTACTTTCAGTGAGTTTTGATCTATTTTCGTTGGATCCGCGTATCGTCGCCCGAATCAAGGCGGTCGGCTACACAAATCCAACCCCCATTCAGCAGAAAGCCATCCCCAGGGTACTTGAGGGCCGAGACGTAATTGGTCTGGCGCAAACCGGTACCGGTAAGACCGCGGCCTTTGTTTTGCCGATTCTGCAGCGGCTTACCAAAGGTCCGCTTCGTCAAGTGCGGGCTCTCATTGTTGCTCCTACGCGCGAGCTGGCTGAACAGATTTATCAGATGAGTCTCGACCTCAGCAAGAACACCAAAGTGCGCAGTGTGGCCATCTACGGAGGGGTGAGCAAATACTCTCAGATTTCACGATTGCGTACCGGCGTTGAGATCGTGATTGCATGCCCCGGTCGTCTGCTCGACCTCGTGGGTGACGGAGAAATTAATCTTTCGCGGGTTGAGGTGCTGGTGCTGGATGAGGCTGATCGCATGTGCGACATGGGTTTCCTACCGGACATTCGTCGCATCCTCAAACTGCTCCCCGAGCGGCGCCAGACACTCTTCTTCTCAGCCACAATGCCTCAAGATATCCGAAAACTGGCAGCTAGCATTCTCAATGATCCGGTCACGGTTCAGATCGGAAAAATTGCCCCAGCGAAGACTGTTTCACACGCGATCTATCCTGTACCTCCCAATCTCAAAAAGAGCCTTCTGCTCGCAATGCTTGAGCAGACTCCCACCGATCGGGTCCTGATTTTCACCCGCACCAAGTATCGCGCGCGCAACCTGGCGCGAGACTTACAAAAGCGGGGGTATCGTGCGGCTGCACTGCAAGGCAATATGTCGCAGAGCCAGCGACAAAAAGCGATCGATGGGTTTCGCAGCAAGAGATTTGACATTCTCGCCGCAACGGATGTTGCATCACGTGGAATCGATGTGTCGGAAATATCCCACGTCATCAACTTCGACGTCCCCAATACGGTCGATGCGTACACCCATCGGATCGGCCGCACTGGTCGAGCCCACAGATCCGGCGAAGCTTACACGTTTGCAGGACAAGAGGACGCGCAGATGATTCGGGGCATCGAGAAACTGCTGGGCACGCCGATCGAGCGGCGACGGCTACCGAATTTTAATTACGGCCGATTCGTGCCCGAAAACGAGCTCCAGAAAAGCGATTCAAAGCCCTCGGGCAAACGGCAAAAACATAATCGTCCTCGTAGGAGCAAGATCGCGCGCCATCGTTCAATTCGACGAAAGTAATCTCCAGACCTTCTGCGGAAGGTGCAAATTCCTCATGGGATAGCTAGCCAACATTCAATTCGCCGAAGCTAGTTCGTACGTTCCCCTCTGTAGTCATCGAGCACGGCCTACCTCTAAATAAATAGCCGAAAATACGCCCTAACCGGTGCGACCCCGCATTTCCCTGTCGGCGTCCCTCTAGTACTGTGGTACCATTCGACTGGGTGCCGGAGACCACCCAGTTCGTGACAACTCTATCTTCTGGTCTTTCGGTTGGGAGACCGAGCCGTTCATCGATTGATTGCGGTGAATAATACGATTCGTTTCACCTTCTTGGCGTTAAGTGTTTTTGGCCTGGCCGTAAACTTTATCGGTTTGGTTTACACGTTTGCGGCGCTCGTAGACGTCTTTCTCGCCTAGATTAAACCCACCTTTCAGACACCTTTCAATTCAGTCGCAATTGAGACTATTTGTGCCATAATCCGGCTGCACCTTAACAGCGGGCAACCTCCGCATTAGGTGTTTCCACTCTCGCCTTGGTCGCCATGAATGTGGCGACCTTGTGCGTTTAATGGGACCAGAGTTTATTGCGATCCTTCGAATCGATGGTGTAAACTTTCCAATGTGCCAGCCAACAACGGAAATGCCCCCATCACCGTCAATGGAAAACTGGTCGTCTGCATCGAAGACGAACAGGAAATGATCGACCTTGTTCAGCTCATTTTAGGCCGCCGCGGATTTACGGTAGAAGGCGCGAACGGAGGGCTGGAAGGGCTCGAAAAAGTTCAGAAGCGAAAACCCGATTTGGTGCTGTTGGATCTTATGATGCCGGATATGGACGGCTGGGAGGTGTATCAGCGTATGAAATCGGATGAAGAACTTCGTGATATCCCGGTGATCGTCATTACCGCCAAGGCCCAGTCTATTGATAAGGTGTTGGGACTCCATATAGCTAAAGTCGATGACTACATTACGAAGCCGTTTGGGCCGCAGGAATTGCTCGAGAGCGTCGAAAAAATCTTAGGTCAAGCCGACTAACTGGCGAGACAGGTGGAACTCAGGCGGGGCTGCATTGGCAGCCCCGTTTTCGCGTGCCTAGCTGCGTAGCGGTGATCGGCTTGCGCGGTTCGGCTCTGAAACGCCTGGTAGCCTCGTTATTCCCATCAGTACCGGCCCACCGATAAAGCTATAATCGCGAAATGCGTTTCAGCGCTTTAGTTCTGGCCCTCAGCATTCTGGCCGGCACTGCAACGGCCGCGGCTCAGCAAGACGGCCCGGTG
>CAYZXF010000085.1:0-22050 GCA_964482355.1 uncultured Anaerolineaceae bacterium
GCGGTCGAGGACCGAATCAAAAAAGGCTCCGAATTTTGAGGCTTCCCCTCGCAATCGTGCCAGTGAGCCGTCCAGGGCATCGAGCGGTGAGAGGAACAACAGTACGAAACCGGCTGCACTCAAAGATCCAATTGCGACCAAGATCGCCCCTACGATTTGCCCTGCAAACCCAAGGATCGACAGCATGTTGGGGGTCACGCCAAGGCTGTCTAAAAATCGCGCAGCCGCGTCCAAAACACCTTTTAGACGCGCTCGAGCTAAGTCGCTGAATGTCCCCGGCTGTGTTTGCCCCAAAGGTTTTGCCTCTTAAGTTGAGAATTGTACCCGTTGAACTGGAGGAAGCTGCCGAACGCTGACTAGTCTTCGGGGTCGGGCTCTTCGGCAATCAGTACTTCCCGCGTTTTTCCCCCGCCTTGAGCGCGACCGACAATTCCAAGTTCCTCAAGCTCATCCATAAGTCTGGCTGCTCGCGGATAGCCGACCCGCAGCCTGCGCTGCAGCAAGGAGGCGCTTGCTTTGCCTGTCGAACGCACCAGCTCGATTGCGGATTCGAGTTCGGCATCCTGTTTCGAGGTCGCCTCCTGCCTTACCAGATAATCTTCCCACGGCGGAATCGAACCAGGCACTAGATCCTGTTCGTGCTCCCTCCAGGTTCGAATGACCTTCTCGAGCTCCTTGTCGCTGGTAAAGGCGCCCTGCAGTCGAACCGGGCCCGCGGCGTCTGGCGCGAGATACAGCATGTCGCCCCGCCCCAGCAGGGCTTCTGCGCCAGATGTATCGAGGATTACCCGTGAATCCACCGCTGAAGCAACGGCAAAGGCAATACGTGCCGGGAAATTTGCTTTGATGAGTCCCGTGACAACATCGGTGCTGGGCCGCTGAGTTGCCACGACCAAATGGATGCCTGTGGCTCTTGCCATTTGTGCCAGGCGAACAAGCGCGCCCTCTGTTTGATCTGGGGCTAACATCATCAAATCTGACAGCTCATCGATCAAGACAACGATACGAGGCATAGTCGAAGGATCCTTGCGCCGCGCCACTTTTCGATTGTAGGCGGTGATGTCCTTGGCCGATTCCTGCTCCAGAAGCTTGAAGCGGCGATCCATCTCGACCGTGCACCAACGCAGGACGCCTCCAATACGGGTGAGATCCGTCTCCACCTTCCCCATCAGATGGGGTAAGCCATTGAAGCGCAGCAGCTCTACCCGCTTCGGGTCGATCATTACGAATTGAAGCTCATCAGGGCTGTTGTTCATCGCCAGGCTGGTCGCGATGGATGTAATACATACCGATTTGCCGGAGCCTGTTGTCCCTGCAATCAGTAGGTGAGGCATAGAGGCGAGGTCGGCCACAACCGGCGCGCCAGCAACATCACGGCCAAGCGCAATAGCCAGACGCGATCGTTCGCTTTGATAAGTGACAGATTCCAGTATCGGGCGAATAGCGACCAGAGCGGCCTTCTGATTCGGCACCTCGATCCCGACGTAGGCCTTGCCAGGAACTGGTGCCTCGATGCGAATCGCGGAGGCTGAAAGTGCAAGGGCCAAATCGTTTGCCAGGGATGAAATCTGGGAGACTCGAACTTTGTTTCTTGACACCGCGCCGCCAGGAGAAGTGTTCTCAATGTATCCCGGCTCAACCGCAAATTGGGTCACCGAAGGTCCGGAGCGATAGTCCACCACCTTCGCAGGCAGGCCGAATTCGTTCAATGTCTTCTCTATGATGCCCGCCGCGCGATTGACCTCGCGGGCCGTCACCCGCTGAGTCTCCCCCTTCTCCAGAATTGTCATTGCGGGAAGGTCAGGATGCCTGGTCTTGGGCCGGAGGTCTGGTTCGGGCCCGGCATCAGAAACTTTGAAGCGCTTACGGTACTGCTGAGGGACGGCGGGCTCGGGGTCCGCCTCTTCTTCTGTCGGTGGCGCGGCAGCAACCACCGATTGTGCCCTGCGTTGCATAAACCAGTACATCCCTACCCCGGCCAGCAGAATCAAAACAACCATTCGGCCCCATCGGCCGAAAACGCTCCCAAGCGCGCGGGCAATCGACCAGCCTACGATCCCGCCGCCTTCGCCGATCTCGGCCTGCGGCAGCCCATCGGCCAGCAATCCGCTGAGCAAGCCCAGTATGGCGAATAGGGCCAGTTCGAGCGCAAGGATCCGGCTCCACTTCAGCTCCCGCCTTTGTGCCCCGAGAATCACGATGCCGGCTGCTAACCCGGTCAGCGGAATTACAATTGCGCCCCAACCCAACCAGCTCTCCAGCAGACCGATCCATGGATCTACAAATCCGCCTTGGGTCAATCCAGCTAACCCAAGAAGAGAGATTGCTCCGGCCGAGATTAGGAGAATGCCGAGAAGATCGCGGCTCCTGCTGCGTGCAATCATCATAAGAATTCCAGCAAATTTTGGCCTTTCAAGCTGAAAAGCGCAAGCCAGGGGGGATTCGCGAAACTTGAGCTAGCGGTTACGAGGAGGATTCGGCGTGAGAAGACATGGTGGCTTCGCGTTCCATCTCGGCCATCGCCTTAGCCACCGATTCGATTGCCACTTTTTGCTTTCGATAGAGGTCGGCCTCCGACATTGCCAACCTCATTGCTACATCTCGTACTTTGCGTCCCTGTAAGAATTTTAATTCCAGAATGTTATAGAGCATCCACTCCGCCGTGAAGCGCCGCTCGCCATCAGGCCGCACCCTATCAATGGACCTCATCAGGATGGACCTCAGCGCGTTGACCGCGTTCCCGTCATGGTCTTGCATGGCGTCCCGGACAATGCGCAATCCCAGCAGCGGGCTCTCGGTTAGCCTTGGACCACCCCAATAGTGGCCAAGCGCCTCCTTCACCAGGTCTGCTAGTCCAGCATCCCCAGCGACTTCTTCCAGCGGCATTGCCAGGGTCTGCAAGTTGCCGTAGCGAGCCGCGGATCGCATCCGCTGTATTTCCTCAACCAGCGGAACCAGCCTATCAACCGCGGAGAACACATCTTTCTGGAGAGCACGGTCGGTGAGCGCCACGGTCGCTCGTTCTCTGAGCAAGCCCAGGCCCTCGATGGCTTCCGGTTCTAGTTCATTCGGGTCCGCTGAAGATCGCAATCCCATGATGCCAGCAACTACGTCCGATTCTGGTCCATGAAGCGGCGTGAGCCAATAATCGTTCCATCGGTACACCGGGCCAAGCTGCTCGACTTCGATCTGAGATTCGGCCAGGAGAATCGGCGGTAGAGCCTCAGCTCCCTCCAGGGGGTCCTCTGGGCCTACCGCTACTTCAAGCTCTACGGAGCCGTCCTCAACAACCGCCACGAACCCGGATGGCGCTCCTGAAAGATCGCAAGCCGCGTTGAGAATCGACTCCAGGTATTGGCGAAGATCGCCGGTGGTGAGCAGCCGTTCCTCCAGCAATTGAAGCCGCTCTACGTCACTCCGGTCCTGACCATAAAACAACCATCGCTCGATCGTAGGCCGCACCAGAGTGATGATGAATTGCAAAGCCAGGATGGTCGCAACCATCGTGAATGGAACGGCCCGGCTGTTTTCCAGGCCCATAAGGTTGCCGGCACGGTTTACCAATACGGTGATCGCCAGAGTGGCAGATGCGACGACCGGGCCGCGCAAGATCCACTGAAACAGACGAGACTTGACGACCCGATCCGGAAAACTCACTCCAAAGTAAGCCACCGCGTACGACATCAGAACCATCTGCGCTGCCACCAGGATGTTGACTCCCAGAAGAATGATCCAGGTTAGAGTCGGCGCCTGGGGCGCGATCCCCCCCGCCGCAGTTAGAAACGGAAAGGTTCCAAGGAACGGGGCAAGCGCTCCGAACATCAGGTAGCGCATTCGACGCCTGCTCACCTTCGTGAGACTGCGATTGTAGGCCCGCCAAAGATTAACGACGGTAAAGGTCAAACTCAAAAGGTAGAAAACTAAGAATGCGGGAAAGAGTGGGCCAGCGGTCAGGTATGCGATTGGGCCAACGGTGGCCAGGTCCCCGACCAGTAACGTTGTCAGAGCTGCCAAGCCGAACGTCACGATGCTCAGCAAATAAGCGACTCGAATAATCCAATTTCGGCGCCCACGAGATGGCCGTCCGGTAGCGGCCAGTAGAGCATCGGAAAGGTGCATATATGCAGCGGGAACGAAACTGATCCCGAGCCATTGAGCGCGCAGCCATATTGCCTTCTCTGATTCGAGAATTGCAGTTCCGGCCAGGACATCGGTGGCATATACGATTGCCAGACACCCCAGCAAGAGCGCCAGGATTCTGGCCGTTCGTTCTCGCAGGTTAAAGGTCAGCGCGTAGAAAAGGAGCGAGAACGCTGTGATCGCATTACCGGCATTTAGGATTTGAACAACGATGGGCAAGCCCGCGTTTATCGCTTGAAAGATATCGTTACCTCAGGTTGAGCGTGAAGAACAGCGCGATCTCTTCATCGGGGTAATAGCGATCATGATATCCGGAGAGTACAAAACCTAGCTTTCGAGCCAGGCGAACCGACGGATAGTTCTTGCTCTGCATTTCTAATGTAAGACGACTGAGACCCTGCTCCCGGCACCACTGCCTTGCACTGGCCACCAGCCGAGATGCGACGCCTTCCCGTCTGCGCGGAGCATCCGTCACCAGATCCGTGACCCAGCCTGTTTCGGGCGCAGTTCCAGACTCGATGATCAAGTATCCCAGGGTTGATTGCTCGGAGGTCGCGATGAGTATTTCGGAGGAATTCGTCCATTCGTCGGCGAGCCTGCTGGGGTCCCTGGGGTAGTCAACCCGCATAAGGCGTGGCAGTCGCACCTCTCGGAACGCAATAGTGGTTTCGGTTGGCGAGGGGCTGAGTGCCATCTGCCATACATGGTCGGTTTGATAACTGTGATCCATGGCCATGAGCGCGGCGATGTCGGTTGAAATAGCGTGGCGAATTTCCATACTCTCTATCTTTCCTCCGGAAGCACAACAATTTCTACGGTACATGGAAATGGCGCGTTCCCTGCAGTATCCGTGACCACCAACTGTAGCGAGTACACCCCATTCTCGACAAGGTTCGTATCCCACAACCCAAGCGTCTCTTCTGACAGGGTTTCCGTGCCGGCAGTGATCACCTGCCACACCGAGTTGGGCTCGATGGGCCTGATCTCAATCTTGTAGAAGGCGAAATTTAGGATGTCGGCGGTTCCGCGCACTTCCACCAGGCCGCGCAGTTCCTCACCGGGAATCGGCGAAGTAATTGTCGCGCTCTCATTTAGACACCCCGCGCCATTTGCGGCGATTTGTAGCCCAGCAGACGATCCCTGAGCAGTTTCCGGATCGAGCAATGAAATGGTCGGGATCGCGGTCGCTTGGGGACTAGCGGGAAATTGGGGAACCAGAAAGGTCGAAATTACGAATGTAGCGACTGCAGCCGCCAGGATCAGAATCAACATGCCGGCCGCGCGCGATCGCTTGCTGCCGGCCCTCTCCCGTTCGAGGCCAAATTGCGAACTGCGAACTTCGCTTTGCCACCTGAGCGCCAGCCGCAGATACACCAAACCTGTCAGCAGCAATAAGACATAGATCCAACCCTGGAGGGATGCAATAAGGAGCAGAGCCTCTTCCATCGGTCCTAGAGCCTGGCAACAACACCCTTGATGAGTCGGACCAGCTTAGGAGCAATGCGGCTGCTCACCGACAGGGTCTCTTCGTGGGTGGCCGCGTGGCTGCCATCCAGGCTGGTCATGTTGGTAATCCCAGACAGGCCTAACACCCGCATCCCCGCGTGGCGAGCTGCTGTAACCTCTGGAACGGTTGACATTCCCACAGAATCTGCCCCGTTGGCCTTGAGGAATTGCAGCTCTGCGGGAGTCTCAAAGAGCGGACCGGCCAGGAAGAAATACACACCCGTCCGAAGCTCAATTCCCTGTTCTGCTGCAACCTCTCGGGCAACCTTTTGAAGTTCTCGGTCGTAGGCCTGGCTCATATCTGGAAACCGAGGCCCGAGATCATCCAGATTCGGCCCACGCAATGGAGAATGTCCCGCCATCCCTGGAAAATTAATGTGATCCGTGATGAGCATCAGATCGCCGGCCTCAAAATTTTGATTCACGCCGCCTGCGGCGTTGGTCACGATGAGCACCTCGGCGCCGAGCCGCTTTAGGACCCTGACGGGGACTACAACGCTAGCCATCGAGTGCCCTTCGTAGAAATGCACCCTGCCATCAACGACACACACGTTTTGCCCCTCCAGCTCGCCAATAATGAGCTTACCGGCATGACCTTCGACAGTTGGCGCTGGCCACCCTTCGAGCTCATCGGTGGAAATCTCGGTGGGCGAATCGACCGCATCTGCTACAGCGCCGAGGCCCGATCCGAGCACTAGCCCAATCTTTGGCTGCACATCAATCTTGTGCTGGATTGCGGCGACGATGGAACTGATTTGTTCTAAGCTGGTCTCTTGGTTGATCACCGGACGGTCACTCGAATGGCGTTCGGGCTGCTGAGACCCAGCATTTGCTGTATATCGCGCTTACTCTTGCCATCATCCAGCAGGTGTCGAATTAATGAATGCCTGAGGGTGTGTGGGGAGATGTCCGATCCAAATCCTTCCGCTGCCGCCCACCGTTTGACCACTAACCAGAGCCCCTGTCGGCTCAAGCGTTTGCCTCGCAAATTGAGAAAGAGCGCCTGCTCCATCTCGTCCTTGACCAGGTACGGGCGGCCGGCTCTGAGATACAGCTGCATTGGATCCAACGCGATTCCTAGATTTACGGCCACGGGATCGCCTGCATCCCGAAGGTACTTTCCATCGGCAAGATCGATGTTCTGCATATTGGATTCGACCGCCTCGGATGCTCGAAGTCCGCCAACATATAGCAATCCTAAAATGGCCGCGTCCCTGAGACCACGCGGCGTTCCGGTCTGAGTTGGAGCCTCCAACAGGTTATGCACCTGCTCACGAGACAGCGTGCGGGGTCGGGTTCGCGGAGCTGTGGGTGGATGAAGCACTGCGTAAGTGCTGGAGCTAACGCTACCCTCTTGCTGCTCTAAGAAAATTAAGAACGCCCGTGAGGCGGCCATTTTGCGCGATACCGTGGCCGGGCGATACCCCTGCCCATCCAGCCACCGCGCATAGTTAGCCACCATTGTCGGCTTAAGCTCCTCGGGTTTCACCGGCGATCCGGCGCTTGCGTTGAGAACCTGCTCAAACTGGTGAACATCTGTCGAGTATGCCAGCAACGTGTTCTCAGCAGCACCCTTCTCGTGCTTCATATAGGACAAGAATCGATCGATTGCGGCTCTCATTTCGGGTCTGCTCGCTGAGCCCGCATATTATACATCTCGGGTGATTACTTGTCATAAGTACCTATGTGGGGCGCTGGTCATAAAAAAACCTCGACCTTTTGGCCGAGGATATCTAGTCAGGACCTAATACGGCTAATTGAGTAAAGCGTCAGGCTGTGAGGATATCACCTTGAGGAGCGTGGTGTCTGATCCCTGGATTAGCGAAATTTCTTCATCGTTACGCGGTTCTCGTCGCCAGGCAGCCGCTCAAAATCGACTTCGTCCATCGTTCCCCGCATGAGCCGCAACCCAGCACCCCGTGGACCTAATTCTTGCAACGGTAAGTCGAAGTCCTTGTCGGGAACGTCGCTTGCATCAAATGGAGTTCCCCAATCTCGGAGTACGACTGTAACGACCTTAGCATCCGCTTCAACCGAGCATTCGATCTTTCCGTCAGAATTTTCCGCATAACCGTGCTCAATGATGTTCGTGCAGGCTTCGTTAGTTGCAAGCTCAACGTCGTAAACCTGTGCGTCATTGAATCCGGCTTCCCTGGCGGCGGTTGTGACGAACTCGCAGATCCGCGCCAAATTCTCGAAACCAGCGTCGAATGTCTCGTTGGGCATCGTTGGAAGCTAGAAGCTGCCGACCGCTGAATCAACATCCTCGTATATTTTCATGAAATGTATTAGACCGGCGAGATCGAGGGTTTTTTGGATGTTTTCGTTGGCGTTGGCTATGACGAGATCCCCGCGGTTACGGCGCCGGCATCGCTTCTGAGTTTCAAGCAAGACCCATACCCCGCTGCTTGAGAGGAATTCAATTTCACTCATATCGAATACCAGGTTGTATCGGCTTTGATCCAGAAGGCCATCAAAGGCCTCTTTGAGCTCAGGCGAGGTGTGGCTATCAATTCTGCCGGCCGCCTTAACTACATCCACCTTGTCCAGTTGGGTTGTTTCAACCATTTCTTCGCTCCACTCCTTCTGACTTCAAAAAGTCTAACACCTATCCGATGAACAGGGCCTCGGCCATGAGGGCCAGCATGATGCCAGCCAGGTAGAGGCTGGAGAAGCGATACATTCGCCACGCAGTTCGATTTTGACCGAGTTGTCGGAGCTTGTGAGCGTAGTGGATGAGGCCAATCCCGAGAACGATGGCTACCGCAATGTACAGGAGACCCCCCAGCCCGACCAGAGGCATTAATAACGTCAGCGCTACCACCTGCACGCTATACAGCAAGATTTGCCAGCGCGTTTGCTCGCTGCCCCTGATGACCGGCAGCATTGGAATATTTGCCCGCTGATAATCGGACCGCTTGAGAAGCGCCAGCGCCCAGAAATGTGGCGGCGTCCAGAAGAAAATCAGGGCGAATAAGAATAGCGCCGGCATCGTTAGAGAACCGGTTACCGCCGCCCACCCCACCAGCGGAGGGATGGCTCCCGCAGCGCCTCCGATCACGATATTTGAAGGGGTGGATTTCTTCAAAATCATCGTGTAGAAGACCACGTAATAAGCAAGCCCAATTGCTGCCAACAGGGCACTCAGAGCATTCACTCCCAGCGCAAGAATGGTGATTCCTGCTGCGGAGAGTATCAGCCCGACAATCAGCGCATCTCGAGGCGGAATTCGTTTATCCGCAACCGGTCTTCCACGCGTGCGAACCATCTTACGATCGATGCCCCGATCAATGTATTGATTCAACGCGCCGGCTCCGCCCGCCGTGAGTGCTCCTGCAAGCAAGGTTAGAAGCAGGATTCTGACTGGCGGAAGTCCCGAGGCGCCCACAATCATCCCGCACAATGTGGTGACCAGCAGCAGTACCACAATGGCGGGCTTCGTTAGCGCTAAATAGTCGCGAAAAACCCGGGGTTGAGAGATCCCGCGGTGGATTTGCTCAGCCAAGATCGCTCTCGCTCATGGGTTTGAATGACCATCCGGCTTTGGACCGATCTTGCTCCACCGAATTTCCGCGCAAGATGCTGAAGAATATGTTGTAAAGGAACAACATTACGGTGCTTGCGAGCATCAGTGCTCCCGCCGTAATGCCGAGCTGATAGATCTCAATATCCAGGCCGGCCGGGTAGTCGAACACACGTCTGCGAAGCCCGATCAGTCCCAGTATGAACATCGGTGAATAGGTCAGAAATACCGCCCCCGTGTGACCTAAGGCATGCAATATGCCGAGCATCTCATCATATTCCTTGCCCGATAGTCGCGGGAACCAATAGTAAATTCCAGCAAACAAACCAGATATCGCTCCACCAAGCAACGCCATATGAAAATGCCCGAGCACAAAATAGCTGGACTGAAGCTGAAGATTGATAGGCACCGAGGCAAGGATCAATCCGCTCAATCCACCAATGATGAATAACGCGATAAACCCGAGCGCAAATAGCATGGGTGTCTCAAATCGGACCTTCCCTTGCCAAATGGTGGCGATCCATACAAATACGATATATGTCAAGGGAATGGCAACTGCCATCGAGGCCACCATGAAAGGAATTCGTAGCCCGGCGATTAGGCCGCTGGCGAACATATGCTGTCCCCAGGCGACCATTCCGAGTCCCGCAATAACTACCATGGCGATGGCCGACGGGCGGTGGGCCACGATGGGTCTACCCGAGTAGGAAGGCACGACTTCGCTGATGACCCCAATCATCGGAAGCATCAAGATGAGGGTCAGGGGATGCGCAAAAAACCAGAAGAAATTTTGCCAAATGGTGACCCCGACCGCGCTATCCATCAAGACAAGCTGAGAGCCCACAATCCGCTGGACAACCAGCAGCACAAGCGCCAGCAACAGTACCGGCGAGGCGATCAAAGCCATCACCGAGCTAGCCCTTACAGACCAGGCGAACAGCGGTGTCTCCCAAGGGTCTTCCATTTGATGATCGCGAATTGTGAACAGGAAATTGAGTGCGCTGAGGGCCAGCGAGCTGACCAGCAAGATCAGGCTGATCGCCCAAATGGTCTGCCCCACACCAGGAACTTGAACCGAGAGCGGTGTGTAAGACGTCCATCCGGCGGAAGAGCCTCCCACGAAGAAACTTGCCAGCATGAGCATGCCGGCCAGCGGGATCAACCAAAAGGAAATCGCACCCAATCTGGGAAAGGCTGCCTTGGCCGCGCCAACTGTCGCCGGCAGCACCGCGTGAATTAAGCCGAGAACCGCCGGCATCAGCGCAAGGAAGATCATGATGGAGCCATGATTGGTGAAGAGGCGGTTATAGGCTTCCCCACCAAGAAAGTTAAATCCAGGCAATGCCTGCTCGGCTCGGATCACCAGCGCCATCAGCCCACCGATTAATAGGAACGCGAAGCCAGTTACCAGGAATTGGATGCCGACCACCTCGTGGTCCGCGCTGATCCTTAGATATCGTCTCGCGCCGGTTAACGAAACCTCTTGGGAACTCACTGAGAGCCCAGCCACGTATTGAATGCTGCGAGTTCTTGAATCCTGACTTCAGCCTGCATCTCTGTATGTCCCTCCCCACAGAGCTCCGCACATACGCCTTGGTAGAACCCCACTTTGAGGGGGGTAATCGTGATTGAGGTCACCATACCCGGCACGGCATCAACCTTCTCGCCAAAGGCCGGCACCCAAAATGAGTGGATGACGTCGTCGGATGTGAAGACAAGCTCAACCGGTCTGCCGACAGGTAGAACCAGAGTGTCTGACGATACCGCCGAGTCGACGTAGAAAAACTCCCACTCAAACTGGCGGGCAGTTACTCTGACACGCATGGGATTATTAGCCGGAGTCTCGATCTCTGACAGGACGTTCACGGAATAAATCACGATGACCGCAACCAGGAGGGCAGGAAGTGCGATCCACAGCATCTCAAGTCCACTCCCGATTTTCCCTTTGCTCTCGCCGAGTAGATGCCCTCTTACGGCTGCAAAAACAAGCAGACCTTCCATGGCGACAAATACCGCCGCGGAAATTCCAAAGAAGACCTTGAGCGCCTGCGAGACACTCTGGGCTTCGGCAGTCGCAATTTGAGGAAGCGGTTGGGCCAATACGCCAGCCGCAACACCGACTGCGACGATTCCTAGTCCCAGCAGTGTAATTAGAAGAATGGTTCGCTCGCGCATTTAGCGAGCCTCGCTTTGGGATTGGTTCATGAAAAGACGGATCACGTGGCTCAAACTGAGTTGGTTATTCGATTGGCGCTCGATCGGGAATCCCCAGGCTTCCGGCGGCCATGTATATTATCATCACCCTCCGGAATTGAGCCAAGCAATCACGGACTGATGGAGTCTGATTCCTTCCGAAGTGTGCGCAACCCCCAAACAAACAACGCCACTCCCGGAACGAGTGCCACCAAGGCCAACCCGCTAAATACTCCCGCGAAGTAGGTGTTTTCGGCCGCTGAAATTCCTGTTTCGATATCTGGGAATATCATGGCCGCTCCGCCGGCAGCCGCCAGGATTCCGTTGAAGCAGCCACACGGAAAGCATAAAAGTAGGCTGCCGCCGAGAGCAAGCCAAGCAAGCGTTCTCTTATCGAACATCAACTCTTCCGATCAACCCCTGGTGGTGTTCAGCAGGCGCGACGCCTCGCCTGCCTATATTGACACAGAGAACGAACCCGCGTTCAGAATTGTCCCAGCGGCAGGGATTTCGCTTTTTCTATATCGTCTACCGCAATCGCGAGTTCTGTAAACCCGGAGGCGGTATCGATCACAAAAATGGTCTCGATGTTAACTTCAGCCTCACCTAGCATTTCCGCGAAATCGCCAAGCTGGCCAGGCCGATCGGGCATGGTTACGGTAAGAATCTCTTGCTCCTCAAACGGCATTCCAAGTTCCTCAAGCTTGCCACGAGTGGACGTTTCGTCACTGGTAAGCAATTTAACAATCCCTTTTCCACCACAGACCATGCCAGAAAGTGCCCGAATATTAACCTCTGCTTCGCCAAGAGACTTGGATAGGCTGGCCAGCTGGCCGGGTCGATGCTCGAGCGTTACGGTGAATTCAGTTGCGATTTTGCACCTCCTCCCGTAAGTCAAATCCCCAATTCCGGGAATTGACTCGGTTGCAGTTATCTCTTACGAATTTTTGCCGCCTTTACAGTGAGTTTCTACCGGAAACTTATCTTGATTTGTTATCCCGAGCAATTCCCTCAATTCTCAACCGAGTAACACAATCCGAGCGTGCCGGGGCCTACATGCGTCCCGACAACCGGGCTCACCTCTGAAAAAACAGTCTCAATGGGATTGAGACGATCGGCCGCGATCTCTAGTAAATCACGCGCCCGCTCTTCAGCAGCCGCGTGGAGCACCGCTAGGCGCAGGTTGGGCCGTCCATCAATTCTCTCCTCAAGAATGTCCAATAGTCGGGCCTGTGCCTTGGATCGCGTGCGCACTCTTTCCACCACATCCAGAACCCCGTCCTGCAGTTCCAGTACCGGCTTCATGCTGAGCGCTGTGCCGATTAGTCGAGAGGCGCCTCCAATCCTTCCCCCTCGATGTAAAAATTCGAGCGTATCGACAACCAGCAGCACGCCAGTTTGTTCCTTGGCTCGCCTCGCAATCTCTGTCACTTCCTCAAAGGATTTCCCATCACTTGCGCCGCGGGCCGCGGCCAAGACTTGAAATCCCAGCGCCATAGCGGCCGCTTCGGAGTCGATGATGACGATCTTGGCATCCGGGAACTCTGCTTTGGCCTGCTCAGCGGATTGGATCGTGCCAGAGAGCTTGTCGGAGACCAAAATGGCTAAAATCGGTCTTCCCGCCTCGACAAGCGGCTTGAAAACCTCCTTAAATGCCCCGATTGTAGCCTGGGAGGTGGTTGGCATCGTCTTCGAATCCCTCAGCCGCTCATAAAAGGCGGTGGGTTGAATGTCGACGCCGTCGAGCATCGTCTCGTCATCCCATATAAGGACTTGAGCAATCACCTTGATGTCGAATTGTTGAACCTTATCAGCGGGAATATATGCGGTGCTGTCTACTACGAATGCGGTTTTTGACATCTACTAAGCTCCTTGACAGGTATTCACTTAACCCCTGAAGCATCCAAGAGGTTGCGCTGGTCTCGAATGTTGAAGTCTTCTTAGGCGATGAGCCGCTGCAAGCGCTACCCGCGAGCCTTCAGCCACTTCTGCATCCGGGCCGCGGTCCAGCAGTTGACCACCTGCTTCTTCGTTATCCAGGCGCGGCGCGCGACTCCGACGCCAAGCTTGCGGAAAGCCAGGTGCTCAGGCCGATGCGCGTCGGTGTTGATGGATAGCAGTATTCCCATCTCAGCCGCGCGACGTGCATAAATGTCGTTGAGATCTAACCGCTCAGGATTTGAGTTGATTTCCAGGATAGTCCCATGCTCGAGAGCCGCCTCCAGAATTCGATCCATGTCCAGGTCAGCCGGCTCACGCCTTCCAATCAAGCGCCCCGATGGATGAGCGATGATATCGACGTGCGGATTTTGGATCGCGTTCAACATTCTTTGGGTCACTTGCTCGCGTGGCTGACGCAAGGAGGTGTGAACAGAAGCAATCACAATATCGAACGTGGCCAGCACTTCGTCCGGGAAATCGAGCGTCCCATCGGCCAGCACTTCCATCTCGGTTCCATGAAGCAAGACAAAGTTCTTATCAAGACCCTTTCGGATTTTGGCAATCTCCTTCCGCTGCTGCTCCACCCGCTTTACTGTTAGACCGTTCGCAATCCCCAGGCTCTGGGAATGATCGGTAATCGCCAGATACTTGCGTTTTTCCTTTTTGGCCGCCTGAACCATTTCTTTGATCGAGTTCTTTCCGTCGCTCCAGGTGCTGTGTGCGTGCAGCTCGCCCTTCAAATCCTTGACTTCGATCAGCTCCGGAAGGTCACCGCTCTGAGCGGCTTGGATCTCCCCACGGTCTTCGCGCATTTCTGGTGCGATCCAGGGAAGCCCCAGCTTTCTGTAGACATCTTGCTCGGCCGCTACGGTAATTTCCCCGCCATCCTCCAGTTTGAACGCCTGGTCAGACAGAGACAGTCCCATTGACAGGGCGAGTTCACGCAGTCGGACGTTGTGGTCTTTTGAGCCGGTGGCATATTGCAGGGCTGTGCCGAATCGCTCGGAAGGATGCGTCCACACCTGAACCCGTACACCATCGATGAGCTCCACGCTGGTTTTCACCGCACCCTTACTGCGAACTCTTCCCACGACGGGCAGCTCCACGAAAGTCTGCATCACTTCATCAGGGTGATCGGTAGAAACCAGGAGATCCAAATCGCCGACCGTCTCCCGCCTCCGGCGCAGGCTGCCCGCAGCCTCTGCCGCCTTGACCTTCGGATGTCGTCGAAGTTCCCCGAGCAATTGCTCAGCAATTGGGAGGGCCACGCCGATGGACATTCGGCCAGTTTGTCGTCGTTTTAAAGCTTCGATGCTCTCCAGGATGCGCGCCTCAGACTTGGCTCCCATGCCTGACAGCTTCTGAAGCTCTCCGTTTTTGGCAGCTGCCTCCAGCTCCTCAACTGAAGTAATGTCAAGCTCGGCCCAAAAACGAGCAGCTTTCTTGGGCCCAACGTCCCCGACCTTCAAGACATCCAACAGGCCAATTGGAATCTCCTCTTTGAGGTTCTCGAAATACTGCAGCTCACCTGTTCGCAGTAATTCGTCTGTCTTCTCCGCAATTGCCTTCCCCACCCCCGGAATATCTTCGAGCGCGCCGTCTTGCCAAATGGCATTGATGTCTCGACCCTGAGTCCTGATAGCCTCCGCCCCTCGGCGATAGGCAATCACTTTAAAGACCTTGTCGCCTTTGATTTGAAGCAGGTCAGCGATGTCCTCGAAAACCTGCGCTACCTCTGCATTGTTCATTCCCGCACCTATTCGAAGGGCTCATTCTAAGCCATGCCGCCGTGATATGCTTCGAGCCCTTAAACTACCTTATTGCACGTGATTCGGGGCGTTGAATGCATGAAGTTGTCGGCAATCTGCATATGCACACCACAACCTCCGATGGACATGGATCGCAGGATGAAGTGGCCGATGCGGCAATCAAAGCCGGACTCGACTTCATCGTCGTAACTGATCACAACATTCTCCCCACAGAATTGACAGGCTATTACTACTTGGGGCATGAGCGCATTTTGCGGCTTATCGGCCAGGAGGTTCATGACGTTGGACGCGAACCTGAGAAGTCTCATCTCCTCATCTATGGCACAAACGAAGACCTCTCTAGATTCGCCGATCAGCCGCAGGTCTTGATCCGGGAGGTCAAAAAACGTGGGGGTTTGTCCTTCCTGGCACACCCGGTCGACTGCGGCGTGCCGCAATATGATCAGCCAGAACTCTCGTGGGATGACTGGGAGGTCGAGGGCTATACCGGAATCGAAATTTGGAATTTCATGACCTCATTTAAATGCTTGCTGCGATCCCGATTTCATGCCGCCTTTTATGGTCTGCTTCCCTCACGAATTGGACGCGGCCCAGAGATCAGCTTAGTCGAGCGCTGGGATCGGATGATTGATCAAGGGAACCAGGTTGTGGCCATTGGAAACTCCGATGCACATGCTCTGCCCGTACGTCTTGGGCCGCTTCATCGGACCATCTTTCCATACGAATGGCTCTTCAAAGCCGTCAACACGCATGTGCTTCTTGATGAACCGCTGTCAGGGGAGGCGGTAGAGGACGAAAGACGGATTTTTCAGGCAGTCGGACAGGGGCGCTGCTTTGTAGGATATGATCGGTCGATTCCTACCCGGGATTTCATGTTTAGCGCACACTCCGAGCATGGCAAGGCGATCATGGGCGAGCGTCTTCGTTTCGGATTGGGGGCCACGCTGCAAGTGAGCACACCCTATCTTGCTCACATCAGAATTCTGCGAGCAGGCCATGTGGTTCGCGAATGGTCTGCAACGCAGCACGCGGTCCAGTCGGTTGACGAGCCCGGCGCCTACCGGGTTGAAGCATCCCTCACCGGCGGCGCTTCAGCGCCCTGGATCTTCAGCAATCCAATTTACATTGAGCGAGCGTAAAACAACCGGAAGTAATCAGATCGCCTACCAAGAGCAATCCTGCTATGTCTATGCGCAACTCAAAGGGAGAACTCGACATTGCAAACGAATGTGAGCAACCGTTAGATGCCTGACTTCAAGCTGCGTGCTCCATTTAAGCCGATGGGCGATCAGCCGCAAGCTATCCGAGAACTAAACTCGGGCCTGAACGATGGGTTCAAACATCAGGTCCTGTTGGGGGCTACCGGCACGGGAAAGACCTTCACTGTAGCCAGCATTATTGCAGACCAACAGCGGCCCACTCTCATCATCGCCCACAACAAAACTCTGGGCGCCCAGCTTTATGCTGAGTTCAAAGATTTTTTTCCAGAAAATGCTGTGGAGTATTTCGTTTCCTATTACGACTACTACCAGCCTGAAGCCTACGTTCCACGCCACGACCTTTATATCGAGAAGGAAACCGATATCAATGAGGAGATTGAGCGGCTTAGGCTCTCCGCTACCGCCTCCGTGATTGCCCGTCGTGATGTGATTGTGGTGGCCTCGGTGTCCTGTATCTACGGTATCGGAAATCCGGAGGCTTACGGGCGCATCGTGATCCACCTGGAGAAAGGCGGAGTTTATCGGCGGGATGCGCTGCTACGCCAACTCGTCGAAAGCCACTACTCACGCAACGATCTTCAACTCCGCCCGGGGACATTCCGAGTGCGTGGAGATACGCTCGAAGTAGTGCCGGCGTATGAAGAACGCGGCTTGCGGATCGGCTTTTTTGGCGACGAGCTGGAGCGGATCGCGCAATTCGACATCGTCACCGGCGAACTGATTGCCGAGCGAGAAGAAATTGACATTTTCCCCGCCAAACACTTCATCACAGAAGAAGAGAAGCTTAAAGCTGCTATCGACGATATTCAAGTAGAGCTAACCAGCCAGGTGCAGCACTTCAAAGAGCAGGGCGATCACCTTGCAGCCCAAAGACTTGAGCAGCGGACCAACTACGACTTGGAAATGATGCGAGAAGTGGGATACTGCTCTGGCATCGAAAATTATTCGCGCCATCTAGACCAGCGCCCAGCTGGATCCCCACCCTGGACGCTGATGGACTATTTCCCGCCTGACTTTCTACTTGTCATCGACGAAAGCCACATGACGATCCCTCAAATCGGCGGTATGTACGCTGGTGACCGCTCCCGCAAGGAAACGCTGGTGGAATATGGCTTCAGGCTCCCGTCCGCGATCGATAATCGACCGCTCGCGTTTGATGAATTCAAAGATCGGACCGGTCAGGTTCTTTACACCTCTGCCACACCCGGACCCTATGAGCTTGAAGCAGCCGAACAAGTAGTGGAACAGATTATCCGTCCGACCGGGCTGGTAGATCCGGCAGTGGAAGTACGGCCGGTGGATGGCCAAATCGATGACCTGGTAGGCGAGATCAAGAAGCGCACCGAGATCGGGCAGCGCACACTGGTTACGACCCTGACCAAACGCATGTCGGAAGACCTCGCAGACTACCTCTTGGAGCTCGGAATTAAAGTGCATTATCTGCACTCCGAGGTCGACACACTGGATCGAGTGGGAATACTGCGCGATCTCAGGCTGGGGGTATTTGATGTAGTGGTTGGAATCAATCTGCTCCGCGAGGGGCTGGATCTGCCGGAGGTATCGCTGGTAGCCATCCTGGATGCCGACAAAGAAGGCTTTCTCCGCTCCACCACTTCGCTCATTCAGACCACCGGTAGAGCCTCTCGCCACGTCGAAGGCAAAGTCATCATGTATGCCGATGTAATGACCAAGTCAATGAAGTCAGCCATTGACGAAACCAATCGGCGTCGTGACATACAGATCCAATTCAATGAAGAGCACGGAATTGAGCCGCTTAGTATCGTAAAAGCCGTCCGTGACCTCACGATCCAGATAAGCGCGCAATCCGTAGCCGAGCAACAGGCGGAATATCGAGCCACTGCCCCGCTGGATATGCCCCGGGACGAGTTGGCCAGGTTGATACGCGAGTTGGAAAAGCAGATGCATATAGCCGCGGATGCCTTGGAGTTCGAAAAAGCGGCCGCAATGCGGGATCAGATCTTCGAGCTGCGCCAAACTCTTGCTGATATGGATAACCTCCCGCCCTGGCAGCGAGTGCACATGATGGCGGGGGAAACCGAACCCGAACTGTAAGGGAATCGTTAGCGATGAATCAGTGAGCGACTGCTAGGATGATTGTCGAAGACACACATTCTTACCGAATACAACGTGTCAGAAAAGGACAATCATGGCATCCATCGAAGAAGCGATCACATCTGCCGTCGAGGCCATTCAACGTGGCGACCTGGGCCAGGGGCGCACGACATTGAGCTGGGTGGTACGGGAAGAACCCGACAATCGATTGGCCTGGGTGTGGTTGGCAACCTGCGTGGATGATGATTCGGCCCGAGACGAATGCTACCGTCGGGCTTCAGAAGTTCCCACGTTTTCTAACTCTTAGATAAGACTTCGAACAGAAAGGCGGAGTGGAGGGTCATCGATGAATGAGGTGGTAGCGGGGATTCTAATCGGAGCCATACTGGGATCGCTCGTAACTGCGGCGTACCTTGGGATATGCCTCAAGGAAGATCAAGAAGGCCGGCGCAGCTGGATTGACGATGCAATCTCGCGCGCATTTTCTGCGGTCGATTCTTCTGTGCTCGAGGAGCCACCCACGGGAAACTGAGTATCCGGGCCGGGCACATGCACAAAATAGAATGGGGCTGCCGATGGCAGCCCCTTGTGTTTGGCGCGCCCGGCAGGACTCGAACCTGCGCACTCCAGATTAGAAGTCTGGCGCTCTATCCAACTGAGCTACGGGCGCACATTTTATTTTCCCCCGAAACTCTAATGCCGCCCACAGAGCGGGCTTAGCCGAGGGGCTCTTCTATGGCTTAATCTTATCCTTTTTAGGGGGTTGTGAAATCAGTGGGCTGGACGAATGCCCTTGTAAATGCGAGGCCCCGAAAGAGTGCGTAATATCATTCGAGCTGGACGGCCGATCTGCTCACCAAGCTCTTCGGGAGTCAGCGGGGCATTTCCATTAGAGAGGAATACGCGAAACACCCCATTTACCAGGCTGGTTTGCGGTGTGAGGTAGCCCTCTTGCTGTGCGCAGTGTGAAATCAAAATGTCTTCGATCCGTGTCAGCAGCGTAACTTCCCCGGTTTGTGGATCGACGTGATCGACCTTGGCTTTCGGGTCTATCTCTGGATATAGCTCCTGGTGCTCACGGCATAAGTGACTTCTCAAGTACACATCGAGATCCCGGTCCGTTCGATCCCACCACCCATAATCGATATGGAATGGCGCTTCTAGAGTGGGCCGCACCATGGACGGTGGAGCTTGGGTGCTCATTTCTCTTTGGTCTCCCCCTCGTTTAGTTTCCAGTAGTGATCACCTACCGGCTCGAAGTAAGGCTGGGTTGCTAGCTCAGCAAAAATCGGCCCAGGTGGCAGGCGCCGGATGACATTCACCGCCGAGTATAGGCTTTTGGCGTGCACGGTGGCTTGCGGGTTGAGTCTGGCCAGTTCCCGAAAAACCTGGAGGGTCAACCGATCAGGCGGCAACCTTCGTTGCTCTCCGCGCTGCCAGGCATCGGCAAGCGCCTGCTCATCCATCTGGCCAACAATCATGCGCTCATCGTACGCGGTACCAACCGGATGTTTCAGCATGGTGAAGCCTATATGGCCGTTGTCGTCGATCGTTACCATCCGTATCCAATCGTTTCGCTGGCGAGGCTCCAACGCCCGAAGGATGACTTCCCCTTCGACCTCGGAGGGCGTGATCTCGATCAAGCCTCCTGCCGGAACCCGGTTGCTCCTGTACCAGTTTGCCAGACCGTAGACGTATCGCTCTTCCCGCACCACCCAACCCGGAAACTTTTCTCCGGTGCTTCCGTCAATCAGGATAAACCGGATCCTGGGCGCCTCGTACGCAGTCGGAAACAGCGTCTCCAGCCTGGCTGATAAAGGCAGCGTGCCGGCTTGCCGATGTGGGAACAGGATTGGCAAGGTGACTTCTTCGGTGATTACAGAATCAGGCGGAGTTAGCTCACTCAATTCATCGTCAAGGTTGCGCTCGAGCGCCAGCAGTTCCTCCGTCAGCCGATCCCGATCATAGGCTTTGGGCGAATACGCAATTCGCCTGGGGACCTCTAAGACCTCGTCTGGCTCAAGTCGTTTCAAGTACCAGAGCACCTTGCCTGCCGGCCCGACCTCATCGAAACGCTCGTCTTCTTGCAGCGCAAAATCGACCGAGAATTCCGTAAGCAAGGGGTCCAGGTCAGATGGAAGTTCCATATGGTCTGCAAGCGATTGGGTTGGCAACGGACCCCCTTCTGCCACATCCAAAACCGCTTCTGCCAGATTGAGGTGACCCTCATTGATATCCGCCAGGAGCCCGCTATGGAACCAGCGCCCCGCGATTCGCACGGTTTCGGGACTCTCATGCAGCTTCGCCTCGAGCTTGCCTTCGATCAAAGGACCGTAGCGCTCGATAACAATCTCTGGGGTCATGTCAGATTCAAGTTGTTCGTTTTCTGAGGCCAGCGAGTTGAGAATATGATCTTGCAAGCGAGCGGCAAAATCCAGGGGCTCGCCCTCATCCTTGAAGCTGACCTGAATGACATCAAATGGGGGAAGATCAGGATTTTCTGCCGCTCGAATGCTCGTAACCGTACCGATCCGGTTATCGAGCGATCGAAAGGTAAGCCGCTCGCCAACCTCGTATGTCTCACCCGGCTGATAGGCATCGAGATCACCGGTCGGTCGGCTTTCTTGCTCAATTCGTTGGAGCTCAAGTCGATGCTCCGCCAACGCATAGGCCATTGCCTCGACGGTAAGCGGAACTTCGCGATCAAGAAGCAGGTTATCGATGAATTCAATGTCTTGTTCCGTGACGTCGAATTCAGCCCAATAGAGTTCTGGTACGGGGGCGGAGGCAGGATGCATTCGGGGGTTTAGTGGTTTTGGGGTGCTGCTGGGCTATTATACTATAGGGGTTATGAAGACCTCGGAAGATCAACCTCACGAACTTGTTTCTGTAGGGACCGCCGACGGCCAGGTTGAAGCTGAAATTATTAAAGGGCTGCTGACCGCTAATGGTGTCGATGTGTGGTTATCCCAGGAATCTGCCGGTACAGCTCTGGGTCTGACGGTGGGAGCAATGGGTGGAGTGGAGATCATGGTTCGCGCTGAGCAGGCGGAAGAAGCCCGCTCACTCTTAGATGAAGGTTCCGAGGAGGATCCCGAGGCTTAGGGAAAATCCGTCAGAGTCCACTCAATTGGATCCACCGGTACACCGCCTACCCAGACCTCCCAATGTAAATGCGGGCCAGTAACACGGCCGGTTCCCCCAACAAACCCAATCGTCTGTCCAGGTTCCACCATATCGCCCGGTTGCACCAGGCTCTCAGATTGGTGTAGATATCCCGTGTAGACACCCCATCCGTGATCGATATAGGTCACGTTGCCTCGTACTGTGAGGAAATCGGAGAAAGCTACCCGCCCTCGAGCTGGAGCCAAAACCGGCGTGCTGCTGCTGCCGTAAAGATCCAATCCGGTGTGGTAGTAGATAAACTCGCTTCCATTGTAGCTACGACGAGTTCCAAAAAACGAGGGAAATGCCTCGAAGAATGTAGATGGGTAGGAAAAAGGCCCCTCCCAGAGCTTATCTGGAGTCACCGAGCTCACAATCCGTGTAACGAGTTCATCTTCTGGCTCGGTGTTTGCTGGATCGAGTGTTTCCGGAGGCACTTGCAGAATTTCCTGGCCATAACCACCATCTCGGACAAGAATCGGCTGACTGTAGCGAGTTGAGGCATCAACGGCCAGTCCCA
>CAYZXF010000086.1:0-3263 GCA_964482355.1 uncultured Anaerolineaceae bacterium
GCCGCTGCAAAGATGTATTCGCTGATCAAAGTGTAAGCCAGTACGGATTCGACTACTATCGAATTCAATGTGATGAATCTGGAGTAATAGAGTTCTCCGGTGGTCTATCCACGAGACTCCTCCCGACAACAGCGCATTCAGGACAGAATTTCTTCTGGTCAAATCGGGGCGACTTAATCGATACCCGACTGACACGGCAATTCGACTTTACTGGTGTCGAGAGCCCAATCACACTCCAGTTCTGGACCTGGTACGAGCTCGAGCAGGGATCAGACTTTGTTTATTTACTGGCCTCTGAGGACGAGCGAAACTGGGATTTCTTAGAGACGACCTCAGGCGATGCGTCTGGTGACACGGTTGGAATGCAGCTCGGGTTCGGATATTCCGGGATTAATCGGCGGTATGAGTGGAGCAGGCAAATTGTCGATCTCTCTCGATTTGCTGGGAAGCGTGTATCGTTACGCTTTGAATACGTGACCGACTCATCGCGGATGGGTGAGGGTTTCTTGATCGATGACCTTTCGGTGGTCGAAACAAACTACCGGGCTGACTTCGAAAATGGGCCTGACGGCTGGGTAAGCGAAGGATTTATCAGGGTCGCTAACACAATCCCACAGCAATTCCGAGTTGCGCTGGTGCGGTCGGGCGAGCCTATGGCCGTTAACTACCTGTCTCTCGACGCTTCGAACCGGGCGTGGGTGAGCTTGGAGGCCGGGGAAGAAATCGTGCTGATAATCATGGGAGCCACACGTCATACTCGACAGCCGGCATCTTACTCGCTAAGCCTCACACACTAGGCTCGCTGGCAAGATGGCCCTTCCTTTGGAGAATCAAATTTCTTACGTTTCCCTGTTCGAGCAGGACCGCAGATGGCAACTGCTCTATTTCGAAACGATTCGACGCCAATGGCGCACTTCACTCCCGCTTTTGAAAGCTGTGCAATTCGATTCCAGACGGTGACTTAGCTTGCAAATTCGAATCCTAACGGGAGATGAGGTTCGCCTCGCTCTTCCCATGGCGGAGGTTGTCGAGGCAATGAAAGAATGCTTCAGTCAGCTGTCGGCCGGTCGCGCCTCGGTTCCGCATCGAAGCCGTATCGAGGTTGACGATCACGACGGTGTATCTCTATTTATGCCAGCACTGCTATCAGCCACCGGTGAATTGGCGCTCAAAGTCGTTTCCGTATTTCCGAAGAACGTGCGCCGGAAACTTCCAACCATCCATGCGCTTGTGGTGGTGCTCGATCCGGAAACAGGGATACCGATTGCGCTGATTGAAGGCGGCACCCTAACCGCTATCCGCACCGGCGCCGGCTCTGGCGCCGCGACCGATCTCCTGGCGAGATCAGTTGCCAGGCGGGTAGCAATACTTGGAGCTGGAGTACAGGCCCGCACACAGCTTGAGGCGGTTTGCACGGTGCGAGCAATTGATTCAGTTTCAATCTATAGCCTGGATGCTGACCAGTCGCGCGCCTTTGCGGACGAAACGGTCTCTAAGCCCTGGGCTCCTGCTACCATCGAACTCGCGGAAAACGTCTCAGATGCAATTGCGGACGCAGACGTGATCTGCACCGCGACTACTTCTGCAACACCCGTCTTCGACGGGTCGGATCTCAAGCCTGGGGCGCACATCAACGCGATTGGATCCTTCACGCCGACCATGCAGGAGGTGGAAAGCGCGGTGGTTGAACGTTCGCTGCTGATTGTCGACTCGCGTAAGGCGGCGCTGGCGGAAACCGGAGATTTGATCATCCCCATTCAGGAGGGACGCATTTCGGAAGACCACATCCAGGCTGAGTTGGGGGATATTGTGAATGGTGATCATCCAGGCCGTACAGACGCGGACCAGATCACCCTATACAAGTCGGTCGGGATCGCGGTGCAGGACGCAGCTGCGGCCGGATTGGCGTTGAGGAGAGCCGAACAGCTCGGTTTGGGTCAGCTCGTCGAACTCTAGTATGGAAGTTCCCCATAGCGCACAGATCGTAATCATCGGAGGCGGGGTGATGGGGGCGAGCACGGCCTATCACCTGGCACAGGCTGGGGCCATAGACGTGCTGGTTTTGGAGCGAACTGGGCATCTGGAAGATAGTGCAACCAGTCGGTGTGCAGGTGGGGTGCGCTATCAATTTGCCACCAAGGTCAATATCGAGCTCTCAAAGGTCAGTCTTCCAATGCTCGAGCGGTTCAAAGATGAAATTGGCGTCGATCCGCTTTATCGCATGTGCGGCTACTTTTTTGTGCTCACCGACCCTTCCGATGTGGAAGCATTCAAGGGGAGTGTCGAGCAGCAGAACAGCCTGGGAATTGAGACCGAATGGCTTGACGGAGATGAGGTACGGCGGCGGCTCCCCCTCATGCAGTTTCAAGATGCGCTTGCCGGAACTCTTCATCATAAGGATGGGCTGGCCGATCCAACCAGCGTGAACATGGGCTACTTGAACCGGGCACGAGATTTAGGTGTCGAGATCATGATGGAAACCGAGGCGCTCGGAATTGATGTTGACCACGGTCGCGTTACGGGCGTTCAAACCGATCGAGGACGATTATCATGTGAGCATGTAGTCAATGCTGCCGGCCCATGGGCACGATTGATTGGAAAGTTTGCGGGAATCGACGTTCCGATTCAGCCAATCCGCCGCCAGTTGGTCACAACCACTCCCCTGCCGGAGATCCCATCCGACTTTCCGTTTGTGCATGACTTCGCTCAATCGCTGTATTTTCATCGTGAGGGAGAAGGATTGCTCACCGGGCAATCAAACCGAGAGCAGGAGCCTGGCTTCGATCAGCGAACCGATGATGCCTGGGAAGCTAAAGCGCTTGAGGCGGCGATGGCACGGCTTCCATTGCTCGAGAGCGCAGGTCGCCTTTCAGGCTGGGCTGGGCTTTATGAGGTCACTCCAGATGACCACCCGATCTTCGGGCCAACAAGTGTGGACGGATTTTGGGTCGTTGCGGGCTTCTCCGGTCATGGTTTTATGCATGGCCCGGTAGCGGGTAAATTGATGTCAGAGTTCATACTCGATGGTCAAGCGAGTACAGTCGATGTCTCTATGCTCGATCTAGCGCGCTTTGACGAGGGCAGACCTATCAAGGAGTACATCGTCGTTTGACCCGCGCCGAAATCCTCACGATCGGAACCGAACTACTTCTTGGCGAGATCGTTGACACCAACACCCGCATGATCGCCATCGCGCTGCGAGAGAACGGGTACGACCTCTTTCGTACCGCAACGGTTGGTGACAATCCGGAGCGTATCGCGTT
>CAYZXF010000087.1:0-2625 GCA_964482355.1 uncultured Anaerolineaceae bacterium
CGACTTGAACCTCACTATTGTTCAGGCCAGTTGAATATCCTTTGAAGATCAAGTAAGAAACGACCAGGATCGATGCCATCATAAGTACAAAACGCATAACATGAGTATAGTCTGAAAACGGACATTCGATAGGTATAGTCCAAATTCTGAGAAAGACCAAATCCAGTCATTCGCAGAAATGAAAGCGCAATCTCTGTAGCGCAATCTTGACTGGCTGGTTTCGCTTAGGAGCAGTCAATCAACACCAAGAAAAACCAGCGTTATCGTGGGGGCATCCTATGGAATTCCTGCGCTTGCGTAATATTCCCTTAAGTTTGCACCAGGGTTCGGTCTTTGCGTTTCTCCGCAGGATGGTAATCGCCCGAAAATCGCGTTGACAGTCCGATCCTTCTGTTATCGTATGTGCAGTGGAGGGGGAGGAATGACTGGAGTGGTACAGTTTCATTCTGCGCCTGGCTGGTTCTTCCAGCCAATTGCTGGAACTTTCCGCTTTTTTGAGGGGCATAATGTCGGTGACCACTTGTGGGATGATGATGGCGTTCATGGGAGAGCAATACAATGATTAAACACCTCTATATCTATTTGGCGGTGGCGGTGGCGGTGGCGATGCCGCTGATCGCGGGACTACCGGGAGTATCGTTTGCTGAGGCGGGCTGTGCGGCGGGAGACCGCTACGAAGACCAGAACAATGGAACAATTTTGGACTGCAACACGAACTTGGTGTGGTTGAAGGATGCAAGCTGCGCGGCGCTGGGATCATTTGGAGTTGGTGGTGGTGCAGATAACTGGGTCAACGCGAACGCGGCAGCGGCGGCGTTAGCGGACGGCACGTGTGGACTGACGGACGAGTCGATGGTGGGGGAGTGGCGGCTGCCGACGATTTCGGAGTTTTGTAGCGCCGGAGCGGTTGTGCAGATCTGTCCGCTGGGGAATGCCTCGGACAGTCTGGTCGATTCGTCGGTCGGCCCGCCGACGGTTGTGAACACCGCTGGTGACGGCGTGTGGGCCGCGAGTGACCCGTTCGTCGGGGTGCAGTCCTACTACTATTGGTCGGCGTCCGGGGACGTTGCCCGCGGCGCTTGGGGCGTGAGCCTCAACGTTGGCGCCATCGACGACGGCCTCAAGGCCAGCGGCTTCTTCGTGTGGCCGCTGCGCGGCGGACCATGATAGGCGCTTTGCCCTTGTGAGGTCGTCCTGATGTCGCTTGAGTTAGCGCCGCTCAGTATTAGTGAATGACTATGAAGGGCCCGGTGCTCGCCTGTGACGGTCGGCAATCTGTCAGCGTTTGACTAGCCGCTCCCAGGCGACTACAGCCATTCGAATACGGGCTAAGTATGCTTTGGTCTCGAGTTTCCGAACGACCGAGTAGGACACTAAGCGGCCGTACACATTTGATTTATCAACGTCCGCTTATTAGGGAAATCCAATCTATAAGTACACTTTGTAGTCCACTTCAAAACAAAATAAGTGCGCCCAGGCCCTATGCGTCAACATCAGCTTACCGATCTGGAATCAGTAGGTCACGGGTAGATACAGGTCGCCGATCTGTCCATCCTACATCTCTCCAACTTCAATCACCCAGGGTTCAGCGCGCTTGCCGAAGGCGACGCGCACCCTGTAGCGTGGCACTAGCCTGTTTTGGTTGCGGCGTAACTGGATTTCTTCCAGTGGCTCGAATATCGCGCGGTATTCGAGCGGGACGTTAATGGTGCCGACCAGCAGGTCGGTGATTGTCCCTTTCCATTCTTCCTCATCTCCGAAGCGGCGCCAGGTCGGTCTGATCAGGGCCTTCATGAGGAGGTATTTACTGGTGTCCGGATAGGTGTTTCTTAAGTTTAGCTTGTCCAGACCGGCATCTATTACGAACAGGCGGCTGTTGTAGATTTGTTCGTTGTAGAGTTTCTTTTGCGCTTCTTCCACGCGCTCTTCGAATTCCTCTTTTTTCGGATTGTTGGCCAACAGCGCCTTTTGCGCTTTCAGTTCTTTTTCTGAATTGATCACCGTTCTTTGGTGTGCAGCGCCGTTGTATTCGAGCACAAGGAAAACCCTGCGTGGCAATTCTTTTTCAAACGCCTGTCGCCCGGCGCTTTTTCCACGTTGGGGTTGGAGCTTAAAGCCAAGCTCGCTTAGTTTTGCCCGGTCGAGCCATGCGGGGCTGCCTCGACAGTTGTTGTTACCGTAAAAATAGCGTTGGTTACCTTCTATGCGGCAGTTGATTCGCAAGCCGAGGCCGGTGTTTTCTTTATTTCTGCGATATTGGTAAGGCATAGCCAGTTCGCGTTCGGTGAGTT
Source organism: uncultured Anaerolineaceae bacterium (assembly GCA_964482355.1). GTDB lineage: Bacteria > Chloroflexota > Anaerolineae > Anaerolineales > E44-bin32 > JADFRG01. The sequence continues at coordinate 2,292 of CAYZXF010000087.1, forward strand.
CGACCAGGGCCTCCGGTTCGCCCGCCCGATTGTAAGCGACACCGCCGAGGGCGACGATGTTGGTGACAAGGATAATGGCGAGTCCGGCGATCAGAATTTTAGTATTGTAATTCATGTCCCTACGCCCTCCACTACCGGTTGCTCTGCCTTGCGCAAGCGCTTGAGCATGACCAGGCAAAGTATAGCCACCAGACTGAGCACCAGGAAGAACAGGTACTTGGGCATCACTTCCCACCACCAGTCGAAAAACTTGGTGTAGATAAAAATGACGAAAAAGGTCACACCAGTATTGACCACATGCGCCCAGCCGCGGCGAATGCCATACCAGATAATA
>CAYZXF010000088.1:0-1829 GCA_964482355.1 uncultured Anaerolineaceae bacterium
ATGCTCAGCTTTGAGTTCCTGATGCGTGTAGCAGGGGGCACCTAGTCGATCTGCTACTGCGTTGGCCAACCCCTGGTCGAAGGCGGCGTGCTCCATATTGATGACCACCGAGCGGATCTCGCTTTCTCGAATACGGTCCGCGACCAGCATGGCTTCTTCCTGAGGCGGCAGGTTGCCTAGTGAGACGTTCCCAGCTCCATCCGTCAGCAGCACCATCAGGGGAAGGACTTCGGGATGGCTCAGCCTTTCCCTCGTAAAGGTCTCGAGCGCGAGCGTGAGCCCGGCCGACAGCGGTGTCTTCCCCCCTACAGGAATATCTGCCAATGCATGCTGAGCGAGCTGCACCGAGTTGGTAGGTGGCAGGACCGTAAGCGCGCGATCCTTCTGGAAAACCACCAGCCCCACTCGATCCCGGCGTTGGTAGGCGTCGTTGAGCAGTGAAAGAATAGCGCCCTTCGTGGCTGACATCCGTTCTGCTACCGCCATGGACCAGGAAGCATCCACGACAAACAGGATCAGGTTAGACGCTTTTCGAATCCGGACCTTTCGATGGAGATCCGAAGGCCGGATGGCAAATGCCACATGCTCTTTGGATCGGTGTATTTGATGAGGGGCGGCGGCTCGCATCGTGGCATCGAAGGCAATATCGGTGGTGCGCTCTTCAGCGAGTCTGGCGGAAATGTAGCGGCCGCGTTTGCGATCGGTACGGGTGAGCGTCCGGCGGCCGCCATGTTTACGGGTTATACGATCGAGGGGATTTTGCAGGCGCCGGGGGGAAAACGTGCCTCCCACCTTTACCTTGTCGCCGCCTTCCCACCAGCGGGTGCTGAGTGAATCGACGACGGTTTGTTCAGCCGGCTTGGCTTGCCCGAGCTCTTTGAACTCTTCTTCGGAATCCCGGGCTACGCCCTGGCGCTGACTTTTTTTCGGTCGAGTTCCTGCTCTTCCAGCGGTTCTGGCTCCGATTCTGGAGAGCCTCCCGCCTGGCTTTGGATCTGCTCAATCCGATCTTCTAAATCGGTGAGTTTGATTTCTGCCTGTTGGAACGGTCCACGCCGCAAACGGTGGGGAAGCGCGAGCTCGGCCGCACGAGCGATATCGGAATCATCGATCGCCTCTCGATCCTTAAAGGCCGCGTTCGCCTTTGCGGCCTTCAGAATTACAAGGTCAGCACGGTGGCCGTCGACATTTAGTGAGGACGTGAGAGCTGCGATTGCATGCAGGTTTCGCTTCTCATAGCTCACTTTGTCGACAGTCTGCCGCGCAGTTTCGATGCGCTTGGAAAGTTCGAGTTCGCTATCCATCCACTCCTCGCGAAAGCCGACCGGGTTCTGCTCGAAGGCCAAATTGCGCTCCATGATGGCCACTCGATCATCGGGGTCTGATAGACCACGTATATCGACCGACAGCGCAAAGCGATCGAGCAGCTGGGGCCTCAAGTCGCCTTCTTCTGGGTTCATGGTGCCGACCAGGATATAGCGCGAGGGATGACTGAATGAAATGCCTTCCCGTTCTACGATGTTCATGCCAAGCGCTGCCGAGTCCAGCAACAAATCCACGACGTGATCGTCCAGCAGATTCACCTCATCGATGTATAGCAGGCCGCGATTGGCAGACGCTAAGACTCCTGGCTCGAAGTGGCGCTCGCCTTCCTTGATGGCCCGCTCAATATCCAGTGTGCCGACCACCCGATCCTCCGTAGCTGAGACTGGCAGATCGACGAAGGAGGTACGAAAGACTTCCGAAGGGAGCTCTTCACCAGACGCCGCCCGCTCGCGGCATTCTGTGCACCATGTGGTTGGCTCATCTGGATTGCATCTGAACCGACA
>CAYZXF010000089.1:0-7199 GCA_964482355.1 uncultured Anaerolineaceae bacterium
TCGATCATCTTCTCTCGCAGGCGGAAGATGGGCCCGTAGACCATATAAGAGTCGATCTCAAACATGGTCGTTGCCGGCAGCACGACATCCGCATACGCAGCATCGGCGGTAAGCTGCCGATCGATGGTTACCAGGAAGTCCAATTTAGAGAGCGTCTCGCGCCAGATCGGTGTCTGCGGCCAGGAGGTGAGAATAGAGGCGCCGTGGATGATCAAGCCGCGGATTGGGTAGGGCTCACCTTTGAGCACCGCATCCACAAGGCCGCTTGCGTGCGATTCTCCACGATAGTTGCTGTAGATAGGAAACTTATCGCGTGCGGCCGCCAGATCCAGGTTCGGGTTTTCCTGGTTGGTGGAGCGGTTGATCGGGAAATGAGTGTCTCGCATGGCCAGCCCAATCCCGCCCGGCACATCCAACTGATCTGCAAGTGCGAAGAGCGCGTACACGGCGCGAATGGCCTGTATGCCGCTGTTGGAATACTCGAGTCCGGTGTACATCACCGGAGCCGCGCCGGTGGCGTTGCCGATGCGGCGAGCAAGATCCCGAATGGTTTCGGCTGGGACGCCGGTGATGGTTTCGGCAACCTCCGGGCTGAAGTGCTGCACATAGGTTTGCAGCTCGTCGAAGCCAAGGCTCCAATTCTCGGCGAAATCCTCGTCGTACAAATCTTCGTCGATCAACACTCCGATCATGCTGAGCGCTAGCGCTCCGTCGGTGCCGGGCCGGATCGGGATCCACTGGGCATTGGTTCGGATAGCGGTGTCCGTGCGCCGAGGGTCGATGACCACGATCTCTGCGCCGCGCTTGGCAGCCGCTTCAAGGCGGTACATGTCGAGCGGCGGCGAATCGGTAGCTGGATTTGCGCCCCAAATTACCAGGAGGTCGGAGTTCTCTATGTCGGTGAACATGTTGACCAGCATGCGGCCCATCGTGACGTGTGGAGCAATCATTGCGAACGAGACGTAGCAAAGCGCGCCGACGCCCATCGTGTTGGGTGAGCCAAAGGGGAACAATATATTGGAGGCCGAAGACACGGCCACGCCCTTGGGCTGGTACATGTCGTTTAACGACAACTCAAAGGCCCCGCGGCCGGTGTAGATAGCTACCGCTTCGGGGCCGGATTGTTCCTTGATTTGGTTGAGGTTATTTACGATGAGATCGTAGGCCTCGTCCCAGCTGATGCGCTCGAACTCGTGGGATCCTTTGGGACCCACGCGTTTCATTGGATATTCCAGGCGGTGTTCGGAGTAGATAATTTCCGGAGCATGTTGGCCGCGCCGACAAATCATCCCGAGCGGGTGGCTGGAGTCGGGCTTGATGTCAACCAGCTTGCCCTCGTCAAACCCGACATCGACCCAGCACCCCGCTGGGCATATGCCGCAAATTCCGGATTTCCATTCCAGATCAGTATCGGTCTTGGTGAGCAGCTCTACAGCTTCCATGGGGTTGGATTTTACCAATGCGATATCAAACCTGCGTCATGGAAACGAGCGGGAACATATGGAGTTGGTCAAGTTACCGGGGGGATTCTCTACTTCTCTACCTTCACGCCACGCCAGAAGGCGATGTAGTCTTTGATTGAGGCCGCGGCCTCGCTTGGCTCGGGGTAATACCAGGCTGCGCCGCGATTGGTGTCTCCCTCAACCTCGATGTCGTAGTAACTTGCGACGCCCTTCCAGTAACAGGTAGTATGAGACTGACTGCCGTGGAAGTACTCGCGATTGATGGCTTCGGGTGGGAAGTAGTGATTCCCTTCCACCATGACCGTGTCGTCACTTTCTGCTAATACTGCGCCATTCCAAACTGCTTTTGCCATATTGTGCTGGTGAGATCCTCGGATCTCAGCCTCCTCACTTCAGGGATAAGGTAAATCGGGTTCCGCGTAAATCGCGTGAGCGTGCTTACCGTTCACGCGATTTAGAAGGGGCGGATCAGCCCATTCTTACTTGACTGCCTGGTTCATGCTAGCTGTGGCGTGACGATACCGCTTTATCGACGACCAGAATTGCTTGACCAATACGCAGCGCCAGCCGCCCGCCTGGATAATGTAAACTTCCGCCGATGCTTGGATACGACCGGAGCTATATGTCGAGAGCAACCAAAGCGTGGCTAGTGGCCCTGCTGTCGCTGCTACTCGCGGCCTGCACAGCCGAGGCTCAGCCTTCTGGCCCGGAGATCGAAACCCTGGCGGATTTAGAAGGCGCATTGGAGGACGCGGGCGTAGCGGTCACTCGGGCAGCGAACCCTAGTGCGCCCGAGCTGAGGACCGTCGGTCAGGGATTGCTCGTTGGTAACGTTCCGGTACAAGTATATGAATACGGTTCCATCGTCGAGCGTCGCCTGGTTTCCGATACGATTCGAGCTGGCGGGTTCTTGGTGGGCGGTGAGCCGGTGGATTGGCCTGCTCCCCCCAACATCTGGACCGCCGGGCGGCTCATCGTTGTTTACCCAGGAGTGGATGGGGGCACCGTGCTGCTGCTCAGCGGCCTGCTTGGAGATCCGGTGACGTTCGAAGCTCCCATAATCGACGAACCCTATCCACCGGCAGTATTGGTCGCCATTGGCGCCGCCGCCGAAGCCACGGGAGCGCTGCCGCAAGATGTGCAGGTCATTAGTTACGAACCTAAGGAATGGCCCAACAGCTGCCTCGGTTTGCCTGGGCCAGATGAAATGTGTGCAGAGGCTATCGTGCCTGGCTGGATCGTTCGCCTCAACGTTGGTGGCACGCAGATCGTATTCCGCGTGGACGAGGTAGGAGCAGAACTCAGACAAGAATGAGGTCGGCGACGCAACCCCGCCCAAACCAAAATATGCCTGCCCTCTCAGTCCAATGACACAGCTATCGCGCGATGGCTGCCTTGCGCACCGCCAGTCAATCGAAACCTCCACCACCCCCTCGATCTGATGACCCAGCTCACCCGAGACGGTTGGTTACTGCTCGCCTCAAAGGGCACGCGCAACTTTGGCTACGGCTTCCTCAGCGTGATCCTCGGTCTTTACCTCGATGAAGTCGGATTCACGCCAATTGAGGTGGGCTTCATTTTGACGGCAACGCTAATTGGGTCGGCATTACTCACCGGGATCGTGACCGCTCGTGCAGACCGCATGGGGCGCCGTCGGATGCTGATGGTGAGCTCAGCCTTGATGGCGCTCAGCGGCATCATCTTTGCCGTCGCGCACACCCCCTGGCTGCTGGTTGTCGCTGCGCTCACTGGCACCATCAGCGCAACCTCCGGAGAGGTCGGGCCATTTGAAACCGTTGAAGCGGCCATCCTGCCCCAAACGACCTCCGAGAAGCGTCGCAATCAAGTGTTCGGACTCTACAGTGCAGTGGGCGCAGCGATGGTCGCTCTGGGGGCCCTGGCCGCGGGGGTGCCCGCCCGGACATCCCAACTAGATATCTTGACCTTATATCGCTTGATGTTTTGGCTCTACGCGGCGATCGGGATTGCGACGCTGCTGATCGCCAGTCGGCTGTCGCAAAAAGTCGAGCTTGCGCAACTCCCCGAGCGTACGGGCTTCGTGACCCTGACCCATTCGCGAGGGCCTATTCTGAAGCTTGCCGGGCTGTTCGCAATAGACGCCTTTGCAGGAGGCTTCGTGGTCCAGAGCCTGATCGTTTACTGGTTTAGCCTGCGCTTTGGGGTTGGCGCCGAATACCTGGGCCCTTTGTTCTTCGGGGTCAACGTGATGAAGTCGATCTCCTATTTGCTGGCTGTCCGCATCGCCGACAGGATCGGATTGCTTAACACGATGGTCTTCTCGCATCTTCCTTCCAACGTGATGTTGATGATGATCCCGTTGATGCCCACGCTGGCCTCAGCCAGTATCCTGCTGCTTGCGCGGCATCTGCTTTCTCAGATGGATGTACCGACTCGAGGTTCGTACATCGTAGCAGTGGTTGAGCCTGAGGAACGCGTGGCCGCAACGGGGGTCACCTCGATAGCCCGCACGACTGCGCAGGCTTTTGGGCCGATCATCGCGGGGGCGGCGCTCAGCGTAGCCCGTTTTGGGTTCCCGTTCTTTGTCGGCGGGGGGCTTAAGATCGTATATGACGTGGCGCTCTATTTCAGCTTCCGCGGCCATAAGCCGCCCGAGGAGCGCTGAGGAAGTGGTGATACGCTTCAGGAGACGGGAGCGTTAGTTCTTGGCAAGCGTTTAAGGAGTCGGCATGCGGGTGAAAAGCAAGCATCGCGGGGCAGTTACAGTGCTATCGGTCGAGGGGAGTCTTGACGCCCTGACCGCCCCAGATCTCGGAAATGAATTCAGCACGCAGATCGAAAGCGGGCATATTAATCTGGTTGCGGATCTGGCTGAGGTGGACTATTCAAGCAGTGCCGGGCTGCGGGTGCTGTTGACCGCGGTCAAGGAAACGCGTCAGAATGTCGGTGACTTGCGGTGGGCCGCCGTGCAGGCCAATGTCAACAAAGTGCTGGCTCTGGCTGGAATATCGAGTGCAATCAAACAATTTCCAGATGTCGAGGAAGCGGTTTTTAGCTTTGAGGCAGCATCTTGAAGCCGTTTCTTCACCTGGCCGTCGGAAAAATGGCAAATGCGAATTAGTTCTCCAGACGTTTGATAAAAGTCAGTACGTTTCCTTCTTCTCCTGATCGATAGTGAATCTCATCCATCGTCTGATAAATGAAGTACAAGCCTAGGCCGCCGTGAGAAGGATCGTCTAGTGTAGCTTCGGGGTCTGGCGCCTCCGGCTCCGAGGGCTCGAAGGTATGTCCAAAGTCTGTAATTTCGACCGTGACCAACTGAGGCTCAAATTCCAATGCAAGCATCATCGAGCCTGGGTTCATTCCAGAATAGCCGTGAGTAACGATATTCGTGGAAGCTTCGTCGACCGCAAGCTTAAGATCGTGGCAGGCATCATCACCAACCCCGGATAGCAAGCAGAATTCATCAATGAAGTCGCGGAATATAGCCAGAGTCTCGAGCTCTGCCGCGCGAGTGGTTTGGGACTTCATGCCCTAGTACTCCCCTCCGGGGAACGTGTCCGCGCCTGCATTCCGCCCGACCTGCTTGATCATCCGCAGTCCATCCCAACGCGCATTTATCGCATCCAGGATGCCATCATGGATCGCCCAGGCCCGGCCGCGAACCGAATTCCAGTGATCCTGCGCTCGAAATGGCGTACTCTCGTCGAGTTGTCGATATAGACGCCCCTCTGGTCGAAACCCCTCGTGAATTTCGTCCATAAGCTTATGCCCTCTGACATAGGCAAACCCCCGATGTTCGAAGACCCAGGCTGAGGCGTAGGACAGGGGCTCCAGAAAATAAGCATGGTGAGCTAGCAGAGTGAGGAACGACTCGAGGTGATTGAAAACCTCCGATGAGGCGCGTAGTCCGGCACGAGTTTGGCCGGGCGCTAAACCGGCAATCATTGCCCGTTCTTCCGCGTCCAGGTTGCGGCGAACGGTCCCGAACTCGGTTCGCGCTCCGGTCTCATCGAAGTCGGTTTGAAAGCGCGCTGCTTCCGGGTCGCTCAAGACGAGCAGATTGAGATCAATCCCGTTGAGGCTGTTGTCTTCCAGTTCGATGGTAAAGAATGGGTCGTCACGTTCTTCGCCGTTCCATATGCTGAGGTTTACCAAACCGCTCTCCGGTTTGGCAAAGAGATCAACCTGGTTGTTACCGTCCGGCCCTAGCCAACTTCTTGGGTTGATGCGGAAGCGCGTCAGCAGCCCGATCGGGATAAGAGCTCGGTAGAGACGTCGCTTTGCGTTGTCGGGAAGATTGTTGATCGACCGTATCGAGACCGGGATGCTCGCGTCGCTGATGATCTCGTTGATCGAAACCTGCAGAGGGTCGGGCGCGAATTTCTGCGGCTCGCGTCGCACGCGAAGGTTGCGAAACATAAGGGAATTTTGGGGAGTCGCTGCAGTGTATCACGGCCATGCTACCGGGATGCTTGGCCGCTCACGGCAGGATGGCAAACCGCGGCTATCGATCGTGGCTCGCTAGATCCTTGCTTTCATACACTTTCTCCCCGGCTCTCACGGGGACCTTCACTCGATTCTCGGCCGGTGTGATCGGGCAGGACCATCTTTCGTTGTAGGCGCAGTAGGGGTTGTAGGCCGAGTTGAAATCGACCTCAAAACGTCCGTCGGGCAACCGAGAGGGTTCCAAGTAGCGACCCGCTCCGTAAGTCTCGCTGCCCGCCAGAGAGTCGGCAAATGGAAGAAAGTAGCCGTGCTCGTTTTCAAGCACCGTAAGCTCGGCCTGCTCTCCCTCTACTTCGAAACTGAATCGTCCGAAGCGAGTATAGGATTGTACGTCGCCTGTATTGGTCTGGATCTGAATCTGCTCCTGCTCAGGGAATCGCTTAACCTCGACTTCCAGACGAAGCTCCGGGTTTTCAGGGAAGTAATTCAAGCCAGAGAAATTGGCCTGCTGTTCGGGAAGGAGCGGACTGTGGTGACTCTCTTCAAAGAAATCGTCCTTCTCTTTCCTAATTTCATCGAGTTCGCTCATTCGGGTCTCCTAATTCAACTGGTCCTGAACCAACGACATCAACAAATTAAAGGTCGGCGGACCGGCAAGCGGCGTGTCATTGATCATAAATGACGGAGTGCCGCGGAAACCAAAACCGAAAGCCTCACGCGTCTGATCCTCGACCGCGTCTCGATACCCGCGACTTTCAAAACACCGGCTGAACGCTTCGGCGTCGAGCCCGAGTTGTTCCGCAAATCCCACCATTTGTCCTTTCCCCGTCGGCGCAGCGTCGAAGAGCAGATCGTGAAATTCCCAGAACGCACCCTGATCGGCAGCGCACTCCGCCGCTTCGGCAAGGTCAGGGGAGGAAGGCGTGATTACGGGGAAGTGGCGCCAGACGAAGCGCACCTCGTCCGGGAACTGAGCTAAGACTTGATCGATGATTCCCAGTTGATGGTACTGACGGCAAGAGGGGCAATTGAAATCGCCGTATTCAGTAATCGTGACCGTCGCTTCGGCCGGCCCCTTGCTGAGCTCTTCTGCTACGAGCGCGGGCAGCGATGGATCGGGTGCAGGAGGCCGAGTCACAGCGAAGGCCGCGATCGCTCCGACCCCGACTACGACTCCAATAATGATGTTTCGCCAGCGCCTGCGACGACGAGCCGCGGCGCGTGCCTTCTTCTGAACACGTTTTCCCATCGCAGCCTGCTTATAGCACAGGCTACGAGGCCAACCCAGTAGGGGTGCTCACATCCGAC
>CAYZXF010000090.1:0-4914 GCA_964482355.1 uncultured Anaerolineaceae bacterium
GAGCACCCAAATCGTGCCGTCTGAGCCTTGCGCCACATCAATTGGCATATCTAATCCAGCGATGATCGTACGCTGATTGCGATTTTCATCGATGGCGACGACTTGACCTCCGCCCTTTGGATAGGGGCAGCCACCGGTCAATGCTACGTAATATTCATCTCCCACGCGAGTGAGCCCGGTTGGCACCGCTTCAATTGTCACGGCGGGATTGTCCGGGTTAGGCAACTCGGGAAAGCGGTGAATGAAACGGGTCGTCCCGTCCGGACTTTCTTTGGCAACTCCATTGCCACTGGCGTCAGATACCACAGGGACTCCTTTGGCATCGAAGGTGATATCAAACGGGTTGACAAGCATCACGTTGTTTAGCGGCAGCATTTCGGGGGTAAGTTGATCGATGGAATAAGGCGTCTCAGGTATCTCGAAGCCTGAGGGCGGCACAGGCAGCACCCATAGATGCCCGGCTCCAAAGTTGCCGATATAGATTTGGTCCCCTGCCGGAGAGACACCAACTAAAGGAACCCCGGCGAGGTCTCCGGCATCTCGGCCGCTGGGAAGTCCAGAGATCAGCCTTCCAATTTGTCCGTCCGGGGTGATTAGGCTAACTCCGGCGCTGTTGTCGTCGTTTCCAGTTCCCTCTTCGGCGACCAACAGACCTCCGTCCGCAAGCATGGCAAGACCGATTGGGCCTTGCAAACCTTCGGCGATCACCCTCACCTCCACAGCCGGCTTCTGGGCGCAGGAGAGCAAGCCCAGGACGCTCGAGAGGGAAATCAGGAACGGGAGGAGGGCTCGTCTTACCATGTCGTTGAAGCGCATATCAAGATTTCAGCAGGCGGATCAGCGGATCAGGTAGGTCTACCGCTCGGGGCAGATGTGTTGAAAAAGTTGCTCTACGATCCCGACTTATGCTCCGGCCTACTTCGAAGCCGAAGAAACGAAAAGGCGGCGTGCAATATATCGCGTCGTAAGTGCTGCGGGATACTGCACGCCACCTAAGTGGGAAAGAAGGCGATTCGTTGAATCCCTTCCTGTCCCAGCCCTATTACTCGAAGAACTCGTTGTAGTCCGAGAGTTCTGTATTTGATTTATCGACCGCTTCGTCTAGAGCTTCTTGTGCGGTCCAGCCGTCATCGAATACTCTGGAGTATGCCTCCTTGAGAATAGTACGGATGGCTGGGAAGGGGCCGGCGCGCCCGCCCAATACTGCGTAGTTGGGTGAACCATCTGCCAGCGTTGTGTCTGTATCCAGCAATTGGTCCAGAGCCGTGCGGAAGTTGGGATTGTCAGCCCAGAAGGCTTCCAGTTCAGGATTGCTCTGGGAATCGACACGAACAGGGAAGTAACCCGTGCCGATGTGCCACGAAACTTGCTGGTCTTGTTCGGCCAGCCATTTCATGAACTCCCAGGCGGCGGCATCCTCGGCCGCGTTTCCGGAATCAAGTAACCAGAGAGCAGCGCCGCCGATGATCACTCCATTGCGCTCGCTGCTGTCGCTGTGAGGCATGTAAACCGTCTTGACCGGGAAGGAGGATCCATCCTGGATGCCCGCCGCGCCGGCAGTTGAGTCAAACTCCATCGCGGCCTGCTCAGCGAAGAAGACGCTGTCCGTATCCGACCAGGTGCTACCCAAATTGGGGGCGTGACCTTCATCGATCAGCCCGCTGAGGAACTCGAAGACCTCTACGCCTTGCCCCTCGTTGAACACGGCCTCGGTTGCTCGCCCGGTGCGGCCATTATTTTCGTTGAAGTACAAGCCGCCGCTATTGGCCAGGATCTGCTCGAAGAACCAACCGACTGTTCCAAAAGTGACACAAAATTCCACCCCGCTCGCCTCCAGGGCATCACATGCAGCCAGGAAATCGCTGAAAGTCCAGTCATTATTGGGCTCATCGATACCGGCGGCCTCGAACATGTCCGCGTTATAGTAGACGATTGGAGTGCTGCTATTGAAAGCCATGGCGACCATACCATCTTCATCCGAGTAATAGTCGCGCACCGCGGGTATGAACGTGTCCGGATCGTACCCGTCTGCCTCCATTAACCGCGAAGCCGGGATTAGGCGACCTGTATCGATCATCGTTTGGGCTGCCAGATCGAAGTTTTGGGTGATGTTAGGTTCGCCTCCGGTTTCGAAAGCTGCCAGAAGGGCATTGTAGGCATCGTCGTAGGTGCCTTGAGCCGTGCTGTTTACGGTGATCAAGCCCTGGCTTGCATTGAACATAGCCACGAGCTCTTCGGTCTGTTCACCGTTGCCGCCACGCATGGCGTGCCAAAACTCGATCGTGACCGGCTCAACCTCTTCTGGTTCGACTGCTGCTGGTTCTTCAGTAGCGGCCGGGGTACAAGCTGCTACGAATATGGCCAGCAAAGCAAACATACTCACAAATCTTATTTTCCGCTTCATCTCTCTCTCCTCATGTTTGGCAACCAGTTAAGTTTTGCGCAGACTGCTCTTTCGTATTCGCGGTCAACTATTGACTTATCGGCATTCCTCCTTGGGATCTCGCTGGTTAGCGGTAAATCGCCTGGTGTGAATCGTCGTTATCCCTTCAAGCCCGTCATGGCAATCCCTTTGACCAATTGCTTTTGCGCAATCAAGAAGGCAAGCAAAGTGGGGGCCATGGCAATCATCGATCCGGCCATGATGCCTCCCCAATCGGCGCCTGATTCCTGGTTTTCCATGAAGTAGCGAATGCCGATCTGGATTGTGCGCATGTCGGTTTGATCGGTGATGATCAACGGCCAAATGTATTGGTTCCAGGCACCCAAGAAAGCGAAGATGGCGAGGGCACCGATGGCGCCTTTGCTAAGAGGAACCAGGATCTGCCACAGATAACGCCAATTGCTGGCGCCATCGATCTTGGCCGCGTCGTGCAGCTCCGTCGGCACCGAAAGAAAGAACTGCCTAAGCATGAAGACGCCAAATGCGCTGGCCAGGAACGGCACGATTAGCCCAGGATAGGTGTTCGCCAAACCTAATTCAGTCACGAGAATAAAGTTTGGAATAAATACCAGCTCAAAGGGGATCATCAAACTGGCGAGTACCACGTAGAAGAGCACCTTCCGCCCTGGAAAGTCCAAAACGGCAAACGCGTAGGCGGCCAAGATACTGAATAGAACCTGCCCGGCAACAATCGAGGAGGACTGAATGAAGCTATTCAGCAAATATCGCCCAAAAGGAGTCTGCCCCCAGGCCTTGACGTAATTTTCGAACACCCACTCTGTCGGGAGAAATCTAGGCGGCACGTGGAAGACGTCGGGCAAGGTTTTGAAACTGGTAAGAAAGGCAATGACGATCGGGAGCGATACCAATATCCCGATTCCAATCAGTAAGACCTGAAGACCGAGTTCCTGCCGCGCCACACGCTTCATTTGTATTAGACGCTATCCTCTGTCACTGGTAGTGGACCATTTTATTAAGACCTCGATACTGGACGAATGATACGACAATAACGATCAGAGCCAGTATGTAGGCCTGAGCCGATGCGATCCCGCGCTGGGGCGTCCCTACAAATGCATCGTAGTAAATGGAGTACACCATAGTCGTTGTCGCCTGTCCTGGCCCCCCTTCGGTCAGGACATGAATCTGACCAAATGCCTCCATGCTGTGAATCACATTGATAATGAGAAGGAAAAATAACGTCGGAGTAAGCAGCGGAAGAGTAATGTGGCGAATTCGGCGCCAGAGGCCTGCCCCATCCACTTTCGCAGCATCGTAGTAACTGTTGTCGATACTGAGCACTCCGGCCAGAGCAATAATCACGTTGAAGCCGAACTCTTTCCAGACCGTTGCTAGGACCACCGCGGCCAACGCCCAATCCTTGGAGGTTAGCCAATTTTGGCCTTCCAGCCCTACTAAGCCGATCCAAAAATTGAGGTAACCCACCACAGGGTTGTACAACCACTTGAAGAGCACCGCAGCAACCGCGCTGCTGATCACAACTGGAACAAAAATCAACAGCCGATGAAAACCTGAGAAGTGTTTTAAAGGATAGGCTAAGGCGATGGCCAACAGAACCGCTAGAAACATACCCGTTGGGACCGTGCCAAGAACAAATAGAAACGTGTTTTTGATGCTGTTCCAGTACTCCGGGTCAGCGAAGATCCGGGCGTAATTCCCGAATCCAACGAAGATCGTCTGAGGGCCGAATGGCGCCACGCGATTCAAACTCAAACTAAATGATTTGAAGACCGGAAGAAAAACAAAGATCGTCAGTACGATCAATGTGGGGGCGAGGTAAAGATACCCCTCAATCGACGGCGAAAACCTTTTCCAAACAGATGTCTTAGGGCTGGGGATTACCGAGGCGCTTGTTCGTTGGTCGGTATATGTGGATTCACTCATCTTGTCAGTGTGAGCATTGGGAAGCTAAGGCTCATGGAGCTCAACCTCTCTGCATAAGTATAGCCTGAGATTAATGCTTTCTTTGGAGGCAGCGCCACCACTCTGTCGATGCTAGGATGGCGTGCTCCGACGAATTGCCCCTGCTGCTTCCGTAAGCCTTGATCCAAATCTAGGCGGGACCAATCATTAGGCGTGCTGTTATCAAGGGAATCAAGATGACTCGAATCGTTTTAATCCTCAGCGCCTACGGCTTGGTGACCGTGCTGCCGATCTTCTTCGTATTTCAGCCATTCTTCGCTGTCGATTTGCCTGGAATTCCAATCCGGTATGGGGATTTGCTGGATCTAATCCTTACGCCGTGGATCGGTGTCGGTGTATTCGCCTTGCTCTATGTGTTCATCCCGAAAGCATCCGGCTTGCCCACCAGGCATAAGAACCTGTACCGGGTGCTGTTCTGGACGTTTTCCGTGCTGTATGTCGAGGGGCACGGGATGCACCTGGCCGCCAACTCGATCGGCAATAACCTTGCAACCATCCCGATGCTGAGCGGCGCCACATTGGATCACGTT
>CAYZXF010000091.1:0-8669 GCA_964482355.1 uncultured Anaerolineaceae bacterium
GTTCGGAGTAGCCAGCATGATGTTCTACCTGCTGGCTTATGTCATTACCAACCTGGCCGCGTTTGCAATTGTTATCCTGTTCGCGAGGGCCGCCGGTTCGGAAGAGATTTCAGATTATGCCGGCCTCAGTCGGCGCTCACCGTGGCTGGCAATGGCCCTGCTCGTCGCTTTTCTGTCGCTGGCGGGTATGCCGCCGCTTGCCGGATTCGTGGCGAAGGTGTACGTGTTTGCAGCAGCAGTCGATAGCGGGTTGATTTATCTCGCGATCATCGGTGTACTGAATTCGATCATCGGTCTCTACTACTATTTAATTGTGCTAAAGGTTGTGTACTTATACCGCTCCGATGACGACGACAAACCCATCTCCGTGCCTCGTCCCTATGCGGTAGCGCTTGGGGTTTGCACTGTCCTGATTCTGGTGGTCGGAATCATCAGCGCGCCATGGTTGGATTGGAGCATTGGCGCGGCAACCAGCCTGTTCTAGTCTTTTCGCGAAAAAATTTGCGTTATTTTAGGAAGAATTTCTGGCCTCATTGCCAGCCGGAGCATTTCGCGAAATTACCGAAAAAAAGGCCAGAATCGGGCCGGAATTGACATTGTGATACAATGCGCAAAGACCGATCGGGACACGATCCAGAGCCGCGGGAAGAAGGAATGCCGCTTGCGCTGGCGGGTTTACTGGGTTCAGTCGGTTGCGTAACACTGGTTGTTATCTTTGTTTCGCTGGGCATCGGCCTCTGGCTAGATCTGCAGTTCGACTCCCGCCCGCTCTTCACCGTAGTATTGGTTTTGGCAAGTATTCCGGTCACGATCTTTCTCATGGTGCGCATCGTGCTGGTAGGTATGCGGCGGATAAATCGAAAAATGGGACTTCAAGATAATCCACAGGTGAGGGATGGTAGCCGAGAAGACTAGCAGATGGCGCTGGGGCGTCAATCGTTGGATCGTCCTCGTTCTTATCATTCTCAACGCATACTTCGTATCGAAGTTTCCACCGATAGCTCCGCACGTTCAGCTCCCCGCTGAAGCGCTCGGTAGTGCGACACTTCCGATAATCGGAGAGCCACTAACCAATACGCTGGTCGCGACCTTTCTTGCAGACATCTTTCTATTTGTGCTGGCCTTTTTTGTCTGGCGCGCAATTCGCAGTGGCAATCAGATCCTTTCTGGCGTAACAGGCACCGTCGAAGCCATTACTGACGGGCTGTATAGCTTGAACGAATCGACGGCGGGAAAATGGGCCCAAACCACCTTCCTGTGGATGGCGACCATTGTTTTCCTTGTGCTGATCATCAATTGGACCGAGTTGCTCCCTGGCGTCGATAGTGTCGGCCTCTTTGACCCCCACCACGTGGAACAAGCGGAGGGTTGCACCTTCGACACCGTTAACATTGGCTCACTTGAGCTCGTTGCGGTGGGAGGCGAAGCAGAATGCTCTGCGGCAGTCATCCCGTTTGTGCGGGTGGCTTCCACCGACCTCAACTTCACGATCGCGCTGGCGATCATCTCGGTCGTTGTGACACAGGTGATTGGCGTACGAGCCCTGGGCGTCTCATACTTCACGAAATTCTTTAATACGAAGACTTTGTTCACAGTGCCGATGTTCGGGGTGATCAATTTCCTGGTAAGCCTGCTCGAGCTAATCCTCGAGTTCGCCAAGATCCTATCGTTCGGTTTCCGATTATTCGGGAATATTTTCGCAGGATCGATCTTGCTGTTTGTCGTGGGAACGCTGGTTCCCGTATTTCTCCAATCCGGCGTGCTGCTCTTTGAATGGTTCGTCGGCATTATTCAAGCGATCGTATTTGGATTGCTCACCTTGATCTTCATGTCGCTGGCGACGGTCGGTCACAGCGAAGAGGAAGAGCACTAGGCCAGGGAGGTTTAGAAGACTATGGAAGGCGATATTGTTCAAGCTGCAAAACTAATCGGAGCCGGCCTGGCGGCGATTGGCGTATTCGGAGGCGGAATCGGCGTAGGATTGGCCGCCCTCGGAGCCACGCAGGCAATGGGAAGAAATCCAGACGCCACCGGCACAATTCAAACCAACATGATCCTGGGCTTCGCATTTGCTGAAGCCACCTCGATCTACGCGCTGGTCGTAGCGCTGCTGATCTTGTTCGTGTTCTAGTGGAGTAGACGAGTATGGAAGCACTTGGAATCAACTTAGGCTACTTATTCGTTCAGATCTTCAATTTCCTGATCGTTCTGGTGGTGCTGCGCGCCTGGGTCTACAAGCCGGTCGTAGGATTGCTGCTGAAACGACGTGAGACGATTGCCCAGGGATTGGAAGATGCGCGCGTAGCGGCTGAGGCTCGCGAAAACGCCGAAAAAGAGGCCGAAAGTGTCGTTGCGGCGGCCCAGCAGGAAGCGAACACTATCGTGCGTGAAGCCACAGACCGCGCCGAGCAGGCAGCGGGCGAGGTCAAGGCGGAAGCCGAGAAGGAGGCCGAAGCGGCGCGGCAATCCGCGCTCGCCGAAGGCGAGCAGCTGAAAAACCAGGCCCTCGGTGAAGTTCGAGGTCAGGTGGCAGCGTTGGCGATTGCTGCTGCTCAAAAGGTGATCAACGAGACTTTAGACGAAAAGCGTCAGCAGAAGCTGATCGACGAATTCTTTAGCGGACTTGAGGGCGGCAAAGTCATCGTGCTTGAAGGCGAGCAACTCGAAGGCCAGTCGGCCACCGTTACCAGCGCATTGCCGTTGAGCGCAGACGAGACCCAGCGAATTGAGAAAGGCCTGCGGGACCAGCTCGGGAGCGATGCCGAGGTCGAGTTCAAGGTGAACCCTGCCATACTTGGAGGACTGGTCGTCCGGGTTGGCGACAAGATCGTGGATGGTTCCGTGTCCGGCAAACTGACGTCGCTGGAGCAAAGCCTTTCCTAATCAAGTGAATTAATCACTCCTGTCAATGGAGTGGTGGAGAAAAAACGGACCGGCGGGCAATGCGCCCGCCGGTTTTGTACAATATTGATCAATGAACCTCAGCGATTTGATCCGAGAAGTGCCCGGTATCAATCAGAACAGCCTGCCTTCGCTGGAGGTAGAGGCCATCTCCGCGGATTCGCGTCAAATTGAATCCGGCAGCTTGTTTGTCGCGATTCAGGGTTCAACGGACGACGGACATCAATATCTGGCTGGCGCAGAGCAGGCGGGTGCCGTGGCAGCAGTGGGCCAAGAATCCGCGCCCGAATTGGAGATTCCGTATCTCCAGGTAGAAGATTCGCGTCTAGCATATGCCCACCTAGCAGCTGCCTGGCATGGGCATCCCGCGCGTGAAATGGTGATGATCGGGATCACCGGCACCGACGGAAAAACCACAACCGCCATGATGGTCTTTGACATTCTGAGGCGAGCGGAGCTGGCTACGGGAATGATCAGCACCGTGAGTGCGAAGATCGGCGGCGAAATTTTGGATACGGGTCTTCATGTAACCACTCCAGACCCGATGGACCTTCAAGCTCTGCTCCGCCAGATGGCCGACCAGGGCCTCACGCACTGCGTGTTGGAAACAACTTCGCACGGATTGGCCCAGCATCGTGTGGCCGCCTGCGAATTCGATGTGGGGGTGGTAACCAACATCACGCACGAGCACATCGACTTTCACGGATCCTTCAATGCGTATCGAGAGGCAAAAGGTAGGTTGATTTCGAGCCTATCTAAATCTTTCGCAAAGCCAGGAGCGCCTGGAAAATCGGCCGTGCTCAACATGGACGACGAATCTTATGCGTACCTGGAGCCTC
Source organism: uncultured Anaerolineaceae bacterium (assembly GCA_964482355.1). Classification (GTDB taxonomy): domain Bacteria; phylum Chloroflexota; class Anaerolineae; order Anaerolineales; family E44-bin32; genus JADFRG01. Next base: position 3,741 of record CAYZXF010000091.1, read on the forward strand.
TCGCACACGTTCGCAAGGTCACTTACGGCCTCGACTCTAATGTGGATGTCCGCGGGAGCGCGCTTGAGTCAGGTCCGGATGGGATCCGACTGACCATCGAGAGCGGCGGCCAGAGTACCAAAATCAAAACCTCCATGATCGGAGGCTACAACGCCGAGAACGTACTTGCCGCTTTTGCAACTACAGTTGACGCGCTCGGAATCGAATCTGACGTAGCCGGGGCGTCTCTCTCTGATTTCGAGGGTGTCCCGGGCCGCATGGAAACAATCAATCTAGGGCAAGATTTCCTGGCGATCGTGGACTTCGCGCACACGCCGAACGCACTCAAACAAGCGCTGATTGCCGCGCGATCATTGACCGACGGCCGGGTGATCTCGGTGTTTGGATCTGCCGGGCTGCGAGATCAGGCCAAGCGTAGGATGATGGCTGAGATTTCCGCCGATCTGGCGGATCTTTCGATCTTGACCGCGGAGGACCCACGTACAGAGCCGCTCGACGACATCCTGGAGGAGATGGCCGAGGGGGCGCGTAGCAAAGGAGGCCGGGAAGATTCGACCTTCTGGCGTGTCCCTGATCGTGGAGATGCCCTTCGCCGCGCCATCGAGCTGGCCAGGCCAGGCGACCTGGTGATCGCCTGCGGAAAGGGTCATGAGCAGTCGATGTGTTTTGGGGAAACCGAGTACCCGTGGGACGAACGGGTTGCCATGCGCGCCGCGTTGGCAGAGCATCTCGGCGTCCCGGGCCCAACCATGCCTGAGCTGCCGACGAGCGAAGGCGCGGGTTAGCGACCAGCGCAATGAACTCAGTCCTGTTCGTCTGCACCGCCAACATGTGTCGCTCCCCAATGGCAGAGGTTCTCTTTGAAGAGATCGTCCGCAACGAAGGAGAGGCCGACGATTGGTGGATCGACTCCGCCGGAGTGTCTGCCTTCGATGGAGAGCAGGCCACGAACAATACCCGACTCGTGGCTGACGAACGCGGGCTGGATCTCAAATCTCATCGCTCAAAGCTAACCTCCCGCGCCGTCGTTGAACCGTTCTCACTGGTGCTTGTGATGGAGGAACGGCATCGCCTGATGTTGCGCGAAGCGTTTCCAGATTTGTCAGATCGGATTTATCTGCTGACGGAGATGATCGGCAGAACGGAAGATGTCCACGACCCCATCGGCACCGATATCGCGAACTATCGTGCGATGGCGGAGGAAGTAAATACGGCTCTTACCGAGGGCTTGAATCGGATCCGAGAGCTGTCTACAGGTGGGGATGAGAAGAAATCCTAGCCTATTAAAAAACTCGCTACATTGCAGATTCGGAGCGAGTTGCTGGTCGCTTACCTGATCCACTTGTTTTCGGCAAACATACTTGCAATTTCCTTTCCACTCCCCTTTGAACGCTCCTTGCTAGCCCCTTTCCCCTATCGCATCTAGGCCAGGTGGACACGTAATCTAATGTTGGGTCCGGTCGCCACGGAGGCGCCGGAATCGACTATATTTTTAACTTAAATGAATCGCATACGACGCCACTTCTTTGTTGTCACACGAGCTGGTATAGGGCTGGCAATTGCTGCCTCTGCCCTGCTCTTCACTTTTCGATTCTCCAGTGCCAATTCAGATCCGGTCCTTTCGAGAGCTCTCCAGCAGGCAAAAACTGAGCGGATTACAGCACTGATCCCCAAAGCCGAGGAGCAGGGGTTGCTAAGGGTGATCGTGCAGCTCAATGTTCCGGAAAAGCGCCAGGGCATATTGGGAGGAGCGATTGGGACATACATGGCGCAAGCCGACATTGCGGAGGCACAGGAGGCATTGAGTCGGCAGCTTTTATCACCCCAATCGGCAGTCTTGCGCAACTTCAAGAATTTGCCGCTCAGCGTACTGAATCTGGCAACTGAAGACTTGGAGGCACTCTCAAATAACCCACTCGTCGCAATCATTCAGGAAGACGTTCCAGACCCCTTAGTTTTATCTGGCAGCATCCCCCTCATCGGAGCCGATGACGCCTGGTCTTCAGGCTACACGGGCGCTGGTCAAGCTGTGGCGATTCTCGACACTGGCGTTGACGGCTCTCACGAATTTCTGACCGGTAAGGTAGTTGCGGAGGCATGCTTCTCGTCTAATGACGCTGGCTCGGCATATTCCTCTCTGTGCCCCAGTAGCAATGAGATCGAGATCGGCGCAGGCGCCGCGGTGAATTGCAATATAGCAATCCCAGGGTGCGATCACGGAACACACGTAGCGGGAATTGCAGCTGGAACGGGCGGAAGTTTCTCGGGAGTGGCAAAAGGGGCTGACATCCTCGCGGTTCAGGTCTTTACCAAGTTCAACAATGATAGCTACTGCGGAGTGGGCAACTCTCCATGCGTTCTATCGTGGACGAGCGATCAGATTGCAGGCCTTGATTGGGTATACAACCAATCGGGAACATACTCCATCGCAGCGGCGAACATGAGCCTGGGAGGAGGGACGTATAGCTCAAACTGTGATTCTGACATCAGAAAGACGTACGTCGATCAGTTGCGATCAGCCGGAATTGCAACGGTTATTTCGTCCGGAAACAGCGCATACACGAGCGCTATGGGTGCGCCGGCATGCATATCGACCGCAATCAGCGTCGGATCGACTACGTCAGCGGATGCAATTTCGTGGTTTTCGAATATCGCCTCGTTTGTCTCACTTCTTGCTCCCGGCTCCTCGATAAATTCATCAATTCCCGGTGATTCATATGGATCGAAGAGCGGTACCTCAATGGCCGCTCCACATGTAACGGGAGCCTGGGCAGTACTGAAATCGAAGGACCCAGGGGCTTCGGTAGACGCGGTACTGTCCGCATTCACTACTACTGGAGTATCAATCGATGATGCGCGGAGTGGGGGTAGTGTCACAGGGATGGCTCGAATTCAAGTTGATTCTGCGGTTTCTGTTCTTCCGAGCCCCACTCCGACACCAACGGCGACGACCGGCTCCCCAACCAACACGCCAACAAGTGCTGCTACCAGCACGCCCACGAACACTCCTGTCCCGCCAACGGATACGCCGACAAACGTTCCGACCAATACGCCCCTGCCACCAACCAGTACGCCTACAAATACGCCGCTGCCGCCAACAAGCACGCCGACAAGCACTCCTATTCCGGCTGGCAGCAGCCAGTGGTATCTTGCCGATGGCTTCACCGGATCCGGATTTGCGACCTTCATCCTCATCCAGAATTTGGGCAATTTGCCAGCCTCGGTCGATGTGGATTACCTGTTGGACAGCGGATCCATCGTATCGAAATCGCACACCGTACCGGCTAATAGCCGCTACACAATTACGGTGCACGATCCTGGGGAGCTCGGGGTGGATCAGACATTTTCGACCTCACTGAGCTCAGACGTCCCAGTATTTGTGGAGCGTGCGATGTACTACGCCGGCGGAGGACACGGAACAATCGGGTTAACCGCTCCTGCTACCCAGTGGCACTTCGCCGAAGGGTACTCAGGCGATGGCTTCACGACATTCATCGCAATCCAAAATTCCAATGGAACCGATGCCACCGTGGATGTGACCTACCTTATTCAGGGAGGCAGCCCAATCAATAAGCAGCATGTGGTTCCCGCCAACAGCCGCTACACAATCGCGGCACATGATCCGGCAGAAGTGGGTGTTGACCAAGCTTTTTCAACGACCCTATCTTCGGATATCCCAATCAACGCAGAACGCACGATGTATTTCGGCAATGGAGGCCACAGCACTATTGGTGTGACAGCGCCTTCAACCGATTGGTACCTTGCGGAGGGGTTCACCGGAGACGGGACGGGGACTTTCATCTTGATCCAGAATCCGAATGGATCCACAGCTACAGTTGATGTCACGTACCAGATTCAGGGAGGCAGTCCGATTAACAAGCAGCATGTGGTCCTGGCCAACAGCCGGTACACGATTGTGACGCAGGACCCAGGAGAAGTAGGAGTCGATAATGCATTCTCGACTGCCATCTCCTCAGATATCCCTGTCATTGTCGAGCGGGCGATGTACTTCGGAAGTGGTGGTCACAATACGATCGGATTGACTGGATTGGCGACCGACTGGTATCTAGCAGAAGGCTTCACGGGTTCCGGATTCAGCACCTATATCCTGCTCCAGAATCCGAATGGCTCAGCTGCAACCGTTGACGTGAGCTATCAGGTACAAGGTGGCAGTCCAATTAATAGGCAGCATGTGGTGGCCGCCAACAGCCGTTACACGATCGTAACGGCGGATGCAGGTGAAGTGGGGGTGGATAAGGCTTTCTCGACATCACTGAACTCGGACCTTCCGATCATTGTGGAACGGGCGATGTACTTCGCAGATGGAGGACACAATACAATCGCCTTTGTTGAGTTCCCGTAGAGGTTGGCTGGATAGGTGTTAGGTGTGTATCGAGGAATCAAAATGAATATTCACTCTCCGATAAGTCAGCTAAAAGCGCGACTTCAAGACCACCCTACGAATGTGCTCCTTCCGTGGGCACTGATTGATCCGAACGATCCGGAAGCGTTTTGAATTATGTCGCCGATGCGGTGCAGTAGCCGGATAAACCTCTCATGAGCATGAGATCCCATCCGGACAAAGAAACCCAGACGAAGAAATCTCGTTACCAAATAATCTGGGGTGCAATCCTGGTCGGCATGTTTGGACTTGCCGCAGTACTTGCTGTCCGTCTGTTTCTACTTCCGACACTGCTCGCTCCGCCTCCATCTCAAGCTCCAGCCTACGATATGTTTTCGTCAGGTGAAGTATCCACCCAAGTTGATCCAGCTCAGGACCGGCTCCTGATTTCAGAGGATGGACAGGTTGCACTGCTTATTCCGGTTGGAGCGGTACCAGTGAGTGGCACTCTGGTTATGCAACCTCGAGATTACGAACTTATTCCTGCGAGAGTGGAAGGATCAATCGAGAGGATCAAAGCAGTGGAT
>CAYZXF010000092.1:0-3087 GCA_964482355.1 uncultured Anaerolineaceae bacterium
GCCCATTATGGCTATTGCATCACTTTTTGGCTTCATCTTGATATTCACTGACCTGGTGGTGGTCTTTGTGTTGACGCGGGGCGGGCCAATCTATTACACACAGGTGCTTTCTATGTGGTCGTACAACAAGGGCCTTGAGGGGGGGGCACTGGCGGAAGGAGCGGCAATCGCGTTGTTCTTCGCTCCGGTTCTCATGGTGGCCGCGGTTCTAATCCTTCGCACCGTTCGCAGGATTGAGGTTAGCTAGGTGGCCAGAGCTCGAATTACACGGGTGGGGCTGTACACCGCGGTTGTTGCATTTTGCTTTTTCTTTGCGGCGCCATTTCTGTGGATGATCGTCACCGCCTTCAAAACCGACCGTGATCTTTACCGGGCTCAAAACAATCCGTTTTTTTTCAACGAGCCTCCCACCTTAGACAATTTAGAGTTTCTCTTCTTCAACACCAACTACCTGGTGTTTATTCGTAATTCGCTGTTCGTGGGCGCGGTGGTTGTGATCATCACTCTGTTGCTTGCCGTCCCTGCCGGATACAGCTTGGCACGCCTAGCGGGGCGTTGGGGCGAGCGGGCCAGCATTGGAATGTTTTTGATTTATCTCGTGCCGCCGATCCTGCTTTTTATTCCCCTCTTTAGGATCGTGGTGGCCTTAAATCTCAACAATAGCCTTTGGTCGCTGGTGGTTACCTACCCCACCTTCACCATCCCGTTCTCCACTTGGCTGCTCGCGGGTTTCTTCGGTTCGATTCCGCGCGATCTCGAAGAAGCAGCCTTGGTGGACGGCTACAGCCGCTTCGCCGCATTTGTTCGCGTTGTGCTGCCCCTTTCCGTTTCGGGAATCATCGCAGTGATCGTTTTCACTTTCACCCTCACCCTCCATGAGTTTATTTATGCATTGACGTTCGTTACGGCCTCCGCCCAACGTACGATCAGTGTTGGGGTGCCAGTCGAGCTCATCCGCGGAGACGTCTTCTTCTGGCAGTCGCTGATGGCCGCGGCCGTAATCGTGGCGATCCCGGTTGGAATTATTTACAGCATTTTCCTAAGTCGCTTGGTCGCTGGACTCACTATGGGGGCGGTCAAAGGCTAGACGAGAGCAATTGGGCTCGATATCCCCACCCAAACCAGCTAATCTAATAGCGATGAGGAGGTTTCATGCCTGATGAAGTTGTCTACCAATCCAAGATCCGAGTAGAGCGCATCAAGGGGCCCTACCGGCGCGCGTACATGCCTGTCGAGGAAGACCCGATCTTCTTCTCAACCCACTCCGAAATTGCAGAATATTACAAACACGAGCCGGGCGTCCATCCGGCACAGTCAACGACCCTCGACTATGTGGTAGCTGCAACAGCTGGTTGACTGACCGGCACCCTCGGGGGCGCGCTGGAGGCGCGCAACATCCCAGCCGGCGAGGGCCGGCTGATATCTGAAGCGACTGGAGAAATCGAACTTGATGAGAAGATCCTGGTGATTAAACGTATCCACGTGAAGTATTCGCTGAAGTTAGAAGCGGGCAAACGTGAAGCAGCTGAGCGTGCCCACGAACACCATATTCCATTCTGCCCAGTGGCGCGTAGCATCCGCGGCTGCATCGACATCACCACTTCGCTGGAGATAGAAGACCTTTAGAGCTACAACCAAAACCATGGAGCAGGCCCAAGCCAAAATCGACCTAAAAACCTTCGCCGAGCGCATCGCTACTAACATCGAGCGGGTGATCGTCGGCAAGCGGGAGGCCGTGGAATTCGCGGTCATTGGTCTCCTCTCCGAAGGCCACATCCTGATCGAGGACGTGCCAGGCGTGGGGAAGACTATGCTGGCGCGAAGTCTGGCCCGCTCGCTTGGCTGCTCCTTCAAAAGGATTCAATTTACGCCGGACATGCTACCAAGCGACCTGACCGGCGTATACATCTTCAATCAGAGCACGCGGGAGTTCGAGTTCAGACCCGGTCCGCTGATAGCACAAGTCGTGTTGGCCGACGAGATCAACCGCGCCACCCCCAAAACTCAGTCAGCACTGCTAGAGGCCATGGGCGAGCGTCAGATTACCGTGGACGGAGTTAGCCATGAGTTGCCTGAACCGTTCATGGTGCTCGCCACGCAGAATCCGATCGAATACGAAGGCACCTTTCCCCTTCCGGAAGCCCAGCTCGATCGTTTCTTGTTGCGGGTACATTTGGGATACGCGGAGCCCGAGCAGGAGATTGAGATCCTCGACCGTCAGCAGTATGAGCACCCACTGAATAGCTTGGAAGCGGTCGCGACGACCAGCGAAATTTCCGCCGCACAGGCTGCGACTAAGGAGGTTTTTGTTTCGCAGGCAGTGAAGCAATATATCGTCAACCTTATGCACGCCATTCGCAACCATCCTCAGGTGTATATCGGCCCGAGCTCGCGCTCCAGTTTGGGTTTATATCGCACCGCGCAGGCGCGGGCGGGTATCCAAAACAGAGACCACGTGCTTCCGGATGACATCAAGGCTCTGATTTATCCCGTGGTGGCCCATCGCTTCCTTCTGCAGCCAGAAACGCACCTTCGAGAGCTATCAACATCGGACATCCTTGATGAAACGCTAGGGCAGATGCCCGTCCCGGCGTGAGGTCATCGAGCACCCTCCCTCAGCCCACTCGTTCAATAAGGCTCAAGCGACGCCTGCTGCCAATCATCGTGGGGCTGCTGCTCGTGCTAGAACTGCTAGTTCCCTACCGTGGCTGGATTGTGTTGTTGGTCGGATTGGGGGGCGTTTGGTTGATTGGGATTCTGTGGGCCCGATCCCTAGCGTCAGGATTGCGCGTCACACGTGAAACGCGCTTCAGCTGGAAGCACGTTGGAGATACCCTGCTGGAGCGCTACACGTTGACCAATGACGGCTGGGCGTCTGCAGATTGGCTCGAGCTGGTCGATCATTCTACGGTTTTCGGCAGCACCGTTATCATCGGAGTTCCTGGTCACTCTTCGCTGCGCCGACATAAGCAGTCTTTTTGTAACCGGCGGGGTGCATTCACCCTCGGACCCACCACGCTGCGATCCGGCGATCCCTTTGGGATCTATGAAGTCGAAGTGCACGATCCCTCTACGGCCTCGCTGATG
>CAYZXF010000093.1:0-20434 GCA_964482355.1 uncultured Anaerolineaceae bacterium
GGATCTAGTGCCTGGTTCGATTCCGCCGTGGGAAGATTATCTTGTAAGGCAGGAAGCGACCTCGAAACAGGATGCCGAACTCGAATCCGCAATCGAGCTGGTGCGTTCGACAGGCAAAGCAAGCGCCTCCTTGCTGCAGCGCAGGCTGCGGGTCGGCTATCCGCGAGCAGCCAGACTCATGGATGAGCTTGAGGAACTTGGAATTGTCGGTCGCGCTCAAGGCGGGGGGAAAACGCGGGAAGTACTAATTGCCGCAGAGCCCGACCCCGAAGACTAGTCGGCGTTCGACAGCTTCCTCCAGATCAACGGGTACAATTCTCAACTTAAGAGGCAAAACCTTGGGGCAAACAGAGCCGGGGACATTCAGCGATTTAGCTCGAGCGCGTCTAAAAGGTATTTTGGACGCGGCTGCGCGATTCTTAGACAGCCTTGGTGTGACCCCCAACATGCTGTCGATCCTTGGTTTTGCAGGGCAAATCGTAGGGGCGATTTTGGTCGCAATTGGATCTTTGAGTGCAGCCGGTTTCGTACTGTTGTTCCTCTCACCGCTCGATGCCCTGGACGGCTCACTGGCACGATTGCGGGGGGAAGCCTCAAAATTTGGAGCCTTTTTTGATTCGGTCCTCGACCGCTACTCGGAATTACTGCTTTTTGCCGGGTTTCTGATTTACTTTCTCCGGCGCTTCGATCAAGACATGGCGCTATGGACCTTCGCCGCCGCCGCTGGTTCTATTTTGGTGTCGTACACTCGAGCACGGGGAGAAGCGCTTGGATTCGAGGTGCGCAGGGGATTGCTCACCCGTTTAGAACGCTACATCATCATCATTCCTGCGCTTATTCTGGCCGTCCCCAAGTTCGGAATCATCGCCATCGCCATCCTGGCCAATTTCACTGCAATCCAGCGCTTTATCCACGTCCGTCGCCAGGCCATGGAACAAGAGCGCTACTGATATGGATCAATTTGGTATCGATTTCCAATCGTTAGGAATCCAACTTACAGTTCTCGGATTCTCGTTCACGCTTCGTTATTACGGCATGATCTTGATGACCGGTGCCGTATCCGCTGCATTTCTTGCCAGCCGACTTTTGAAATCCGACCGGAAAAATCCCGACATTGCCTGGGACGCGCTTATATGGGTGTTGGTGTTTGGGGTAATTGGCGCCCGCCTCTACCACATACTCACTCCTTCGATTAGCACCGTAGATCAGGGAAAAGACGTCGCCTTCTTCCTGACACATCCGCTGGAGATCATCAACATCCCTGCTGGGGGATTGGGAATTCCGGGCGCGATCATCGGAGGTCTCTTCGGGACCTTTCTATTTGCACGACGCCGAAAGATCAGCTTCGGAGCCCTGATCGACGCTGCAGCGCCGGGACTGGCCCTAGCACAGGCTATCGGGCGCTGGGGGAACTATGTCAATCAGGAGCTGTATGGGCTACCCACCTCGCTCCCCTGGGGCATTCGTATTGACCCGCGCAATCGCCTGAGCGGCTTCGAGAGTTTTGAGCGCTTTCATCCCCTGTTCCTCTACGAATCCTTATTCAACTTTGCCAATTTCCTGATCTTGATGTGGTTTTGGAGAAACAAGCGGGATCAGCTCAAAGACGGAGATATCTTTCTCATCTACTTGGTTCTGTATCCGCTGCAGCGATTCCTTTTGGAATTCCTCCGGTTGGACTACGTGGAGTTCGTGCTCGGCACGAATCTCAATCAATTGCTCGCACTCCTGGTCGCCATCGCAGCCGGCATCGCGCTCTATATCCGCAACCGCCCAGCTCCAGAAAAGGATCGCAAGCGAAGAAGATCAAGCAAACGCAAAACCTAAGGCCCAGTCTCCATTGGGAGATGGGGCCGATTGAGCGAAGAATTTCCCACTGCTATAATTCTTCCCTGCATGCCATTCCTGATAGAAACACACAACCTGACCAAGCATTTCGGCGATCTCGTCGCAGTCGACGACGTTTCGCTCCGTGTGGAACCAGGCGAGATCTTGGCTTTGCTTGGGCCAAATGGTGCGGGAAAGACCACCACTATCCGAATGCTTGCCTCAATCTTGAAGCCGACCCGAGGCTGGGTTCGCATCGGAGGCATCGATACCCTGGAAGAGCCGGCTAAAGTCCGCAGCCGAATCGGCCTTCTCACAGAGCATCACGGCCTCTACACCAGGATGAAGTCGCAAGAATATTTAGCGTACTTCGGTCAGCTGTATGGTCTCAATCCTGAGCGCACTGCTAAGCGGGCGACCGAATTGCTCAGTCGCTTTGGCCTGGCCGATGCCTACAATCAGCGCCTGGGTCAGTACTCGAAGGGCATGCGGCAGAAGCTCGCCATGACACGCGCCTTGCTCCACGATCCGGATGTGCTTTTGTTGGACGAGCCCACCTCAGCCATGGATCCTGAGAGCGCCCGCATGGTTCGAGAAAGCATTCTAGGCCTACGTTCTGGCAACCGCGCCCTGGTAGTCTGCACTCACAACCTGCATGAGGCAGAAGCCCTGGCGGATCGCATTGCTATTATTCGGGGAGGAAGCATTGTTGCGCAAGGGACCGCCAGTCAACTCATGCGCGACTACCTGGGCCACCCCATCATGGAGTTGAAGGTTGCCGGTCAGCTCAATGGAGCGGTGGACCTGCTGCCAGATGATGTCCACGTTCGAGAGCGCGGACACGACTGGGTGCGATTTCAAGCCTCTGATCCCCAACAAGTAAACCCAGAAATTATCAAACGTATGGCCGCCGCGGGCGTCCGTATTGTGACTCTTTCGGAAGTCAAGCGCAGTCTGGAAGAGGCGTACTTGTCAGTGATGCAGTCGGAGGCCGAGCAATGAATCTGAGCTTGGCTCGTGATTTTCCCGGCACATTGATAGTTGCCAGACGAGAAATTCGGGATCAACTCCGTGATTGGCGCATCCTGACCCCGATCCTCATTCTTACCTTGTTCTTCCCCATTTTGATGAACTTTACGGCCCGAACGGCGGTCAGTTTTGTAGAGGCGTACGGGGCTCCGATCATCGGAGAACGGCTGATCCCGTTCCTGTTAATGATCGTAGGATTTTTTCCCATATCGGTCGCGCTAGTGATTGCGCTTGAAAGTTTTGCAGGTGAACGTGAGCGGCTTTCGCTTGAGCCCTTGCTCGCAACTCCGTTGACAGACGCACAGTTGTATTTCGGGAAGATATTCGCTTCGCTTCTAGTTCCGATCGGGGCGGCATATTTGGGGATTTTCGTGTACCTGGCCAGCTTGCTGTGGCGCCTTGGGTGGACGCCAACCCCTGAATTGCTTACACAGATACTCTTATTGACGGCCGCTCAAGCGCTCCTGATGGTCACCGCGGCGGTCGTAATATCCACTCAAACCACCTCCGTGCGGGGTGCAAACCTACTTGCCTCCTTCATCATCATCCCGGCTGCGCAGCTGATCATCATCGAAAGCCTGATCATGTTTTGGGGTCGCTACAACGTTCTGTGGTGGATCGTAGTGGCTCTTGTGTTGGTATCAATCGTTCTGGGTCGGATGGGTCTGCACCTCTTCAATCGCGAGGAGCTGCTTGGAAGAGAATTCGACAGCGTAGACGTAAAGTGGGGGGCGGGCCGCTTCTGGGAGGGTTTCCGAGACACAACCCGGTCTCCTATCGTGTGGTATCGGGAAACCATCACGCAGACTCTGGTCGAGATGCGCGTGCCACTGATCATTATGACGATCGCCATGATTGCCGCATATGTCATTGGGTATCGAAGCGCTTCGACTTTCACCTTACCCGAGCAACTCTTCGCTCAAGATCAGATTGGCTCTGCGCTCACCAACGAACTGTCAAACCTTGGGTTCATGTCCGCGCGCGGATGGGCCTGGGTCGTTTTCAATAATTTGCGCGCTCTGGCGATTGCCAGCTTGCTGGGGGCATTTAGCCTGGGAATCGTAGGCATGCTGCTTCTGATGGCTCCGGTCGGCATCGTCGGCTTTCTAGCCGGAAATTTTGCTCTGGCCGGATCAGAAACTTCTTACCTCGTTGCGGCACTGGTGCTGCCTCATGGGGTAGTGGAAATCCCGGCCGCAATTATCGCTGGGGCCGCAATCCTGCAGCTCGGGCTTGCCGCCTTGAGCCTGCCCAAGGGCTCGTCACTGGGTGCGAGTTGGCTGGTCTCCCTTGGCAAGTGGGCCCGCATCTCGCTGGCAATTGTGATCCCCTTGATCATTCTCGCCGCCGCGATTGAGGTATTCGTGACCCCGCGCATAGCGATCGCATTGCTTGGTGGGCCATAAAAGAAAAGTCCCTGGCCGTTCATCAGCCAGGGACCAGGGACCGCTCAAGAATGGTGTACTGGTTTTGCGTTAGTGCTCGATTGCCTTGACGGTCACGTGAAGGAAATTGAAGTCCCCGCGGGCTGGCATCAGATCAACAACCTCAACCACCTCGAATTCCTTGCTTCCGAGCGTGACTTTCTGCCCCAATTCGGGCTTCTGGTCCTCATTAACAATAGCACCAGGGTGGTCGCCCCCCTGGACAACGTAGCTGACCTTATAAATCGTCGACATCAATTAGCGCCCAATAAGATGCTGGTGGCGAAGCTTGAAAGACAAATCCGCTGCCATGTTCCGCATCACAACATAGCCGAGATGATTGTGAGATTGGCACACCTCTAGAAACGCCTCACGCGGTATGGCCTGCAAGGTAGCGCTTTCGGAAATCACCCGCACCGTTGCCGAGCGAGGTCCGAAATCAACCAGGGCCATCTCGCCAAACACCTGACCCTGACCAAGGTTGACGACGGTTCGCGGGGTAGAGTCTTCAGGAGTCTCTTCATGAACGACCTCCACTAAACCCTCCCAGATAATGTATAGCTCGTCGCCGGTGTCTCCTTGCTTTGCCACAACATGGCCGGATTCGAGCGTGCGCTCTTCACAGATACCTGCGATCTTCTCGAGTTCGTCCGGCTCCAGTCCTTCAAATAATTCGACTTGGCTCAATGTTTCAGATAGTGTCATTCTTATGTTCTCCCAATATGGGAACTAGCTGTTGAGTTTCCGATCGGATGGGGCCCTTCTGAGCCCCGAAAGTAGCGCCTAGCCGCGAAGGTGAGAGCCTGAGAGCATTCTACAAGCATTAACCGGACCGCACAATACTTTCGTCAAAGTGCGCCAAGAAGTTGAGAATGGTAGAATGGGGGGCTGGACGGCTAATAGACATAACTGCACACATCGAAAGAAACAATTTGAGGGAAACATGCCGGAAAGCGTAGTGATTCAGCTGAAATCCTCCGATGAGGAATCGTGGCCACCCAGCTCCGAGCACGACTCGTTCTGGGGCATCAAACGGAGAACACACACTTGGCGGCCGCCCACCGACGTGTACGAGACTGACGATAAGTACCATGTTCGGGTGGAGATCGCTGGGATGAAGGGCGCCGATTTTTCGGTCACTTTCGACAAGCAAGCGCTTGTTATTCGCGGCGTCCGAAGTGATGAAGGCTCCCAGAAGGCCTTCCACCAGATGGAAATCGGCTACGGGGAGTTTGAAACCGCAGTGCAGGTACCGGAACCGGTGAAGGTCCCTGAAATCGAAGCTTCTTATGTTGATGGCTTCCTTCGAGTGGAACTTCCGAAGGCACAACCCAAAGTGATTTCGATCGAGTAAAGGTCCAACATGGACGATTCAGATAAAAAACAGCCAGAAGATCCCATAGTCGAAGAAGGAGAGACCACCGAATCGCATATCGTCGTACGCGACGAGAGCACCGCACTGGGAGAGCAAATTCCGGAATCGGAAGTGCTCACCATCCCGGAGGATCTCCCGATTCTTCCTCTGCGGGGAGTTGTTGTGTACCCGCATACGGTGGTGCCACTTACCATCGGACAGCCGCGGTCTATCCGCCTGGTTGACGATGTAGCGGCCAAGGATCGATTGATTGGATTGGTTGCTTCGCGCAAACCCGAGTTGGAACTGCCTGGGCCAGAAGATTTATATGAGTACGGGACCGTCGCAAATGTGCAGCGGCTTTTCCGCGCACCCGACGGGACGATCCGGATGATCGTGCAGGGCTTAGCCCGTTTTGAGCTCGGGGAATTTAGCGCCCGGGAGCCCTACCTTCGGGCCAGTATTCTTCTCTGGCCAGAAGAGGTCGAGCAGGGGGTCGAAATTGAGGCGCAAATGCGGGCGGCTTCCGAGATGTTCCAAGAGGTAGCGGAACTGGCTCCGTCGCTTCCGCGGGAAGTGGTCGCAAGCGTGCTTCTTCAGGATGACCCGCTTCAGGTCGCCTACACGATTGCCAATTACCAGCGGATGGAACTCGAGGTGGCACAGGAGCTTCTCGAGGAGGATTCGACCACTGTAAAACTGGAGCAACTGAATGGGTTGCTCAGTCGCGAGATTGAGGTCCTGGCGCTGGGCCAGCAGATTCAAGACGAAGCGCGCGAGGAGATTGAGAAGGTTCAGCGCGAGTACTTTCTCCGAGAGCAGTTGAAGGCCATCCAACGTGAGTTGGGAGAGGTCGACGAGCAAGCCGCTGATGTTGAGGAATTCAGAGAGAAGATCGAAGAGGCCGGCCTCCCAGAAGAGGCCGAGAAGCAGGCCAAGCGAGAGCTTGATCGGTTGGCCAAGCTTCCCACCGCAGCGGCCGAATATGGTGTGATCCGGACCTATCTGGACTGGCTGGTATCAATGCCATGGAGCAAAGAGACAGAAGACAATCTCGATCTGGAACATGCCAGAACGGTCCTGGACGAGGATCACTATGGCCTCCAAGATGTTAAAGAGAGGATCCTTGAGTATCTGGCGGTTCGGAAGCTCAAATTAGAGCGCAAAAACGGAAAAGAAGAATCGGTACAGGACGAGATCCGACGAGAGCGCGAAGGCGCAATAATCTGTTTTGTAGGGCCTCCGGGAGTAGGGAAGACCTCTCTTGGGAGATCGGTCGCAAGGGCGACCGGTCGCGAATTTGTCCGCATTTCGCTCGGTGGAGTACACGATGAAGCCGAGATCCGTGGACACCGCCGCACCTATATTGGCGCCCTCCCAGGACGTATTCTGCAAGCTCTTCGACGCGTGGAGTCCCGTAACCCGGTGTTCATGATGGATGAAATCGACAAGCTTGGGCGTGATTTCAGAGGGGATCCGGCCTCTGCGCTGTTGGAGGTATTAGACCCTGAGCAGAATGCCGAGTTCCGAGACCATTATCTGGAAGTGGCTTACGATCTTTCGAAGGTGATGTTTATTACCACCGCCAACTGGCTCGATACCATTCCGGCCCCGCTTTTGGATCGAATGGAGATCATCCGGCTGTCCGGATACACGGAGGGCGAGAAAGCCATCATCGCCAAGGACTACTTGATCCCAAGGCAGATACGAGAAAATAGCCTGCGAAAGAGCGAAATATCTTTTACTAAGCCTGCCATACACGAGCTGATTCGTTCATATACGCGAGAAGCGGGCGTTCGCAACCTCGAGCGCGAGATTGGTCGAGTTACTCGGAAGGTGGCTACTCAGGTAGCCGCCGGCAAGATCAAAAAGAAGAGAGTAACGCCGGCAGTGGTAACCGAGTTGCTCGGAAAACCACACTATTTGGGACCCGAGGAAATTGCCGATCGTACCCGCATCCCAGGGGTAGCAACCGGATTGGCTTGGACCCAGACCGGGGGAGAAATTCTCTTCATCGAAGCTACCGCGATGCCGGGCGGCAAGGAATTCAAGCTTACCGGATCGCTTGGAGATGTCATGAAGGAATCGGCCCAGGCCGCGCTCTCCTATGTTCGCTCGGTTTCAGAAAATATTGGAATCAAAGATTCCTATTGGAGCGAACATGACATTCACCTGCACATACCGGCCGGCTCGCAGCCGAAGGACGGTCCCTCCGCTGGAATTACCATGGCCACCGCACTTGCCTCATTGGCCAGCGGCAAGGCGGTTCACCGCGACGTAGCGATGACCGGGGAAATTACGCTGCGGGGCAAAGTGCTCCCGATTGGGGGATTGAAGGAAAAGGTGCTTGCAGCACACCGCGCTGGACTGAAAACGATCATCGTGCCGAAACGGAACGAAGTAGATCTGGATGACGTTCCAGACGAGATCAAAGAGGACATCGAGTTTGTCTTCGTGGACACCGTTGGCGACGTGCTTGAAGCCGCGCTTGAAGAAAAACGCACGAAGCCTAAGAAAAAGTCTAAGTCCAAGTCGAAGCCGAAGAAGAAAAAGGCCACGGCAAAGGCGAAGGCTAAGCCCCGTTCCAAAGCCAAGAAGAAAGCGCCGGATAGCAAGAAATCGGAACCGCAAGAACCCGTTGGCGCCCCGAGCTAGCTCAATCAAAATGGCTAAAGTTCTAATCGTTGAGGACGACCATACGATGGTCTCTTTGCTTGCGACCCTGCTTGAGCTTGACGGCTTTGAAGTATTTCCCACGACCCAGGCTGGCGACCTAGAGAAAAAATTACGTAAGAATCAGCCAGACCTGCTGATCATGGATGTATTCCTCACCAACGGTGATGGCATTGAGCTGCTGCGGCAAATTAGATCCACAGCGGAGTTTGAGCAACTCCCGGTCATTATGACTTCCGGCATGGACGTTGAAGAGCAATGCTTGGAAGCTGGGGCAAACGGGTTTATGCTCAAGCCATATTCGCCACCCGACCTACTTAGTATGATTAGAGAGAATTTGAAATAATTTCATTAGGAGAACGAGTTGAAACAAGAGCGTAGTTGGATCGTAGTTGATTTGCACCTACATACTCCGGCTTCCAGCGACTATCGGGAGCCGGAAATTTCGTACCTGGATATTTTACGCACCGCAAAAGCGCGCGGATTGCAAGTGATTGCCTTTTCTGACCACAACACTGTCGCTGGGATCCGGGGCATGCAAGAGGAAATTCAGCGCCTAACGATGTTAGAGGAACTGGATCGCATTCGAAAGGATGAGAAGGATCGCCTGGCGGAATACCGTCAGCTTCTAGACGAGCTACTGGTGCTGCCAGCATTCGAGTTCACGGCGACGTTTGGATTCCATGTGCTCGGGATTTTCCCGCCCGACAAGCCGGTAAGAGAACTTGAGCATGTGCTGTTGTCGCTCAATATCCCACCCGGCGAAATCGACGCCGGCGCCTCCAACATCGGCGCCTCGAGCGATGTTCTGGCGGCCTACCAGATCATCAACGAGGCGGGAGGGTTGGCCATCGCCGCCCACGCGAATTCGAGCAATGGAGTCGCGATGCGAGGCTTCCCCATCGGAGGCCAGACGAAAATTGCCTACACCCAGGATCCCAATCTCATTGCGCTGGAAGTCACGGATCTTGAAACCAAGGCTCGGCGTTCAACGGCTGCATTTTTCAACGGCACAAAGCCCGAGTACCCGCGGCGAATGCACTGCATCCAGGGCTCAGATGCCCACGGTCTGACGGCCGACACAACAAGCAATAAGAAGTTCGGGGTGGGAGGGCGAGCTACGGAGATGTTCCTGCCCGAGGTTTCATTTGAGGCCATAAAGGAGCTTTTGCAGGGGAACGATTTCGCGCGCACTCGGCCACATGTCGAGCAGCGCAAAGGTGAGTTTGATTTCATTCAGCCCGCGATCGAAGAGGGTTCATCGATCATGCAGGATTTTCACCAGAGCATGACCGTGCGCGGTGGCCACCTCTACGCCATCATCGCCGATGTATGTGCCTTCGCAAATACGAATGGCGGTACGATTTACGTTGGCATCGACCCGAACCAGAAGGGAAAACCAACAGGTATCAGCAACTCTTCCGCTGCCGTCAGCAAGCTGCGGCGAGAGATCAGCAATCGAATCAGCCCACCGCTTAAGGTTCAGGTGGACGCGCAGGTTACGCAGGGCGTGTCGGTAATTCGAGTACTGGTGCCCAGAGGAGACGATCCGCCGTACGCAGTGGACGACAACAAGATTTATGTGCGCGAAGAAGCCGAAACAGGGCTCGCGGTACGGGACGAAATCGTGCAGATGGTTCAGCGTGGCCCAGAGGTCAAAGAAGTTAGTCGGAGCCAGCCGGCGGCGATTAAAGGTAGGGATCCGTCCGGGGTAGCTGCTAGTCCTGAACTAGCGAGGGGAGCTGTAGGTCAGGATCAGCAGGCTGTCGCCGGAATTCCAGCCCCCAAGACCGGAGTAGAGATCGTGGCGGTTGAAGAGAGGGAAGGCGTTCAGTACTTCACTGTGCGAGATCTTCGCAATGGAAACATGGTGAAAAATGTGACCGAGACTTCTGCCCGCAGACTCTGGCACTATGCCATCACACAATATCTGAAACTGCCAAAGGATGTGCGGAAGGCAGCGTCATCATGGGACGGGGATCTGGGATTGCTTCGAACGCGTGGCAGGGGAAAGAGCAGGCGCTACGATCTGGCACAAAATGCTAACGGCTCCACCCGTCTGTACTTCGGCGTTACCGAGGACGGGATCCATGGGGATTGGAAACAGGTGGTGGGGAAGGAATCGGAGTAAGCCATGCGGCTGGGAATTCTAACCGTCTCCGATCGCTCGGCGATGGGTGAACGAGAGGATGAGTCCGGTCCGTTGCTTGCTGAGCGAGTGCAATCGAAAGGCTGGACTGTAGTCGAAAGCACGGTGCTTCCGGATGATGTGGATCAAATCTCCAGCTTGCTGAAAGACTGGAGCGATTCGGGCAAGGTCAGTCTTATCCTCACGACCGGCGGCACCGGTTTCGCGAAGCGGGATGTGACGCCGGAGGCAACCCTCGAAGTAGTGGATAGGCTCGCACCAGGACTGACGGAGGCCATGCGTACGCATGGCATGAAGAAAACTTCGCACGCAATGCTCTCAAGAGCAGTAGCAGGAATTCGCGGAAATACCTTGATCGTAAACCTGCCCGGCAGCCCGAAGGGCGCACGAGAGAACTTGGATGTCATTTTGCCGGCTCTTGAGCATGCTGCGCAGGTGCTCTCAGATGACCCCCACGCCGAAAACGGGCACAGAGCATAATCTTAAATCCGTAACCTCTTCCAGTTTGCATTGACTCTGCGCTCCCCAACCCCTATAATTCATGAACCCGACCCCCCTGGGGGGGGGCTGGAGTAGTAGGCGGGTGAAAGAGTCCAAGCGATTGCCAGGAGGCAAACAGACGTGGAAAAACAGGAAAGAGTTCGTCGGATCCGTACAATCGAAGGCCACATTCGTGGAATTGAGCGAATGATGAATGATGATGCTTATTGCATCGATGTGATCCGGCAGATCCAGGCAGTGCAGTCGGCGCTTACCAAGGTCAGCGTAGACGTGTTGGATGAGCACTTGCAGACTTGTTTGGTAAACGCTGTGCAGGCCGAGAACGGAACGGATAAGGACGAGCTGCTAAAAGAGATTACCGAAGTCTATGAAATGGCTTCGAAAGTTTGAATATGAGTGACGCAATGGAACTTACCTTACCTATCACCGGAATGCACTGCGCGAATTGCTCCGAGACGATCGCGAAGAAGCTCGATCTGGTCGATGGCATTGAGCAAGCCAATGTAGATTTGGTTGCAGAGCGAGCAATGGTAGCGTACGACCCGGTAAAAGTCAGTGTTTCCGACGTTCTTCACACCATTCGAAGTACAGGCTACGACATTGCCCTGGCAGATGCCGAAATGGCTGTGCTGGGGCTGCACGACGCAAGCGACGGCAGCCGCCTGGAGCACCGGTTGCTGGAAAATCCAGGCGTTGTTTCGGCCCGCACAAATTTAGCGAGCGAACAGGTCCTGATTCAATACATTCCGACCGCCGTCACTCAGCGCGAGATCCGGATTGCTATTCGGGAGGCTGGATTCGAGCCGATCTCTGTCGAGATCCAATTTGAAGATGCAGAACGCCGTGCTCGGGAAGACGCGGTGCGGCATCAACGAAACCTTCTCGCTATCGGAGCGGCACTTACTATTCCGGTCTTTATCATGTCGATGCTTGCCGATTTCGGTATCGCGCCGACGGCAATCGCCACTTCGCCGCTCTACGGATGGCTGATGTTTGCACTTACCACCCCGGTTGTCTTCTACGTGGGGTGGCAGTTTTTTGAGGGTGCATATTATGCGCTGCGAAACCGCACCACAAATATGGATGTACTCATTGCCATGGGGGCGCTGGCGGTCTATGCGTATTCGGTTCCAGTCTTACTGGGCTGGGTCGACGGGCACCTTTACTTTGAAACCGCGGCCGTGATCGTAACGCTGATCGTGCTCGGCCGTTACCTCGAAGCGCGAGCCAAAGCACAAACTAGCGAGTCGATTCGAGCCCTGCTCAACCTCAAGCCGAAGAAGGCTCATGTAGTTCGCGACGGAGCGGAAATTGAAATTTCCGTCGAAGACGTTATCGTGGGCGACATTGTGGTTGTGCGAGCAGGTGAGAAATTCCCTGTCGACGGGGTGATAACCCAAGGGACGTCCACAGTCGACGAATCGATGCTGACCGGTGAATCAATGCCGGTTACCAGGGCCACTGGAGACCCGGTTTTTGGGGCAACCTTGAACAAAGCCGGCCTGCTAAGGTTCGAAGCCACCAAAGTTGGAAAAGACACCGCGCTGGCGCAGATTATCCGTCTGGTCCAGGAAGCTCAGGCCAGCAAGGCGCCAATCCAGAACCTGGCCGACAAGGTGTCTTCTGTGTTTGTTCCGGCCGTGCTTGGCATAGCGGCTCTTACCTTCCTTCTGTGGATGTTTGTGGCGCCTCCCGCGACCGACACCACTCAGTTCACCCGTGCCTTTCTCAATACAATCGCAGTGCTGGTGATCGCCTGCCCATGTGCAATGGGCCTGGCCACGCCGACCGCTATCACGGTCGGGATGGGCAAGGGCGCCGGCATGGGGATCCTTTTCAAGTCGAGCGAGGCGCTGGAACTCGCGGGTGGAATTAAAGTGGTGCTGCTGGACAAGACCGGCACGATCACCCGCGGCGAGCCCTCCGTGACCGACATACGGATGAACGGCGCGGAGAATGAGGTGCTACGGCTGGCAGCGAGCGCTGAACTCGGATCGGAGCATCCCGTGGGCCAGGCTATTGTGGCTGAGGCAGAAGCGCGAGGATTGGAATTGAGCTCACCGGAGAGATTTGAAGCCATCCCAGGCGCAGGCATCTCAGCCTACGTGGGAGGTCGAAAGGTTTTCATCGGTAGTCCCGACCTTTTATTGCAAAATGGGATCCAGCTGGACGGTTTTTCCGAGCAGTTCGAATCCTTTCAATCTCAAGCAAAAACGGCTGTCGCAATTGCGGTGGAAGGAGAAGTTGCCGGGCTGCTCGCAATTTCGGACGAGATCAAGGAAGGTTCCAGGGAAGGCATCCACACCCTCAAGGAAATGGGATTAGAGGTCAAGATCGTGAGCGGCGACAACCGTCACACTGCAGCGGCTATTGCCCGCCAGGTAGGTCTAGAGGGTGAGGACAGCTATTTAGCCGAAGTGCAGCCAGCCGATAAGGCCGGGCAGGTTAGGCGGCTGCAGCAGAACGGCGAACCGGTTGCCATGGTAGGGGACGGCATCAACGATGCGCCTGCACTGGCAGCAGCGGATGTTGGAATTGCAATTGGAACTGGGGCAGACGTTGCCATTGCCGCAGCTCCTGTAACCCTGCTTGGAGGCGATTTACGCATCGTGCCGCGAGCCATTCAGCTTTCGCGCACAACCATGCGGGTGATCAAGCAGAATCTGTTTTGGGCCTTCTTCTACAATGTGCTTTTGATCCCGATGGCCGCCATGGGGCAGCTCAATCCCATGCTCGCGGCAGGCGGGATGGCCTTCAGCTCAGTTGCGGTGGTTGCCAATAGCCTTCGCTTACGCCGAATGAAGTTCTAGCACGTCTTCCACCACATTTTCGGGCTATGCGAAGGGCACCTTGGAGGTAGTTAAGCTCACTTGTTGGTGCCTTTTGGATCAGGTATCCTTCCTTCAATCACATTCCCAATGACCCTATCTAGGCGAGAGTTCCTGAAGCTCACTGGCACATCGCTCACTGCGGCTGCTCTGCCCATTGCAGGCCGGCCGTGGGGCTTGCCAGGTGCCGAACAAACGCTTTCCACGACTGAGCAGTACGCCCGCATCACGGATGCCGCCGTTCAACTTCGTCTCCGGCCCAACCCGGACAGCGCTGTCATCGGCAGCCGGAATTTCGACGATCTGCTGGAAGTAGGGCGCAAGGTAGTCGGCAAAGGCATTTATCCTCATAACAACGTTTGGCTTGAAACTTCTGAAGGGTTCATCTGGGCCTCCGAGGCCCAGCTCGTTCGTAATCAGCCTAACGAGATCCTGGAAGCCGTTCCAGCCGAAGGAATTTGGACCGAGATAACGGTCCCCTTTGCAGATGGACGAACGAAAGCGGATCCCGAAGCTCCGGTGAGATACCGGCTGTACTACGGCATGGTACTCAACGTCGACAACCGCGTCACGGGCTCGGATGGACAGGTTTGGTACCGTGTCCACGATGAGAACGGCGTGATCATGTTTGCTCCGGGAGAATCGTTTCGCCAAATTTTGCCTGCTGAGTTGACACCGATTTCGCCGAATGTCGAGGACAAGGCAGTGGTGGTAAACATCACTCGGCAGGAAATCTCGGCGATGGAATCGGGAGTCGAGGTCTACTTCGCACGCATCTCTTCCGGCTACGCATATTATCCTGAGGGCGGGGATTTCACTTCAAATACACCCATCGGTCAAATGTGGACGTGGCGCAAGATGATCTCGCGGCACATGTCTGGCGGCGACGCTGTCACCGGATACGATCTGCCGGGAGTGGGATGGACCGTTTTGTTTCACGGAAACGGCGCCGCTCTGCATTCAACCTACTGGCATGCTGATTATGGCGCTCCCCGTTCAAGAGGCTGCATTAATTTGTTGCCGGCAGACGCCAAGTGGATATTCCGCTGGACCCATCCCGTGGTTGACTTTCGACCCGGTGATCTGACGGTGCAGTGGCCGAACCCGGGTACTCGGGTGATCGTAGAATTGTAGGGCTCAGACTGTTTCAGCTGCGAAGTACTGGCTACGCCCGCAGGGCGTATTGTGCTTAATCGGGAGCTTGGAACGGAGCGATCCTTGCGGCCGTGGCTGGCGCTCGCCGGCGGCGTGTTCATCGGAGCCGCGGCCGGCTATCTAGTATTCTTTGGCCTCCCATCTGAGCCGGTCGAGCCGCAGCCGCAATCGACAATAGGAGCACCTCAAATCTCAATCGCCGGGCTGGGAACAGGCAGTCAGGCGCCCCTGTTTGAACTGGAGAGGGCGGATGGAACCATGGTGCGGCTGGAGGACTATCGTGGGCAGGTTGTGCTGCTTAATTTCTGGGCAACCTGGTGTGCACCCTGCAGAATTGAGATGCCGCTTCTGCAATCGACTTTCGAATCGTCCAAGGACCAGGGTCTGGTCATTCTCGGCATCGATTTCGATGAACCGGCCGATCTTGTCGCCTCTTTTGGAGATGAACTGGGCTTGACCTTCCCGCTTCTGCTCGATCCGGGCGGCAAGGTCCAGCAGCAATATAAGGTGCGCGGTTATCCGACGACGGTAATTCTAGATCGGGAGGGGCGCATTCAGTCCTACCATATCGGAGTATTGACCGATTCCCAACTAGACGGATATATGCAGATCGCAGGTCTGAGCCAATGATACGCGCCACGCTCTACTATCTTGATGAAGCAAGAGACGTCGAACAAGTGCGGAAGGCACTGGCTTCAATTCAGGAGGAAATCCCTCACGAGCTACTGGAAATTGATGTCTCACGAGATGCGGCGCTCGAGCAAGAATACGGCAGCCGTGTACCGGTGGTGGAGATCGGTGCCTATACATTGAATGCGCCATTCGCCGAGATCGATCTCCGGGTTGCGCTAGGAGCGGCCAGAGACGCTGCGGATCGATTAGATGGCGATTCAGCGGAAGGTTTACCAGACCCTCAATCATCCTCCGCCGACGACGGCAGCAGATCTGCCGCAGGCAGCAATAACTCTGATACGAGCAACCAGAAATCTGCCGCAAGCAACCAGAAATCTGCCGCAAGCAGCCAGAAATCTGCCGCAGGCAGCCAGACTTGGGGCGTTCGAATGAATCGCGGTGTGCGCTTCTTCTCGCGGCACTGGCTGGCGGCCTTCTCGTTGGTGGTGCTTGTCTATGCAGGCTTGCCCTTCATGGCGCCAACGCTGATGAAGGTCGGCGCAACCGGCCCAGCACGAGTCATATACACACTCTATTCACCCTTCTGCCATCAGTTTGCATTTCGGTCGTTCTTCCTCTTTGGGCCGCAGGCCGCTTATCCGCGCGAACTGGCCGGAACCGATCTCGTCTCTTACGGGGAAGCGACCGGGCTAGACGAGGGGGATGTCATCGCGGCCCGGCGATACGTGGGCGATGAGACGGTCGGATATAAGACCGCCTTGTGTGAGCGAGATATCGGGATCTATGTCGGGATATTTATCGCGGGGCTTGTGTATGCCTTCGTTCGAAACCGCAGAAGCGTCAAGCCGCTGCCGTTAAAGTTCTGGTTTCTGCTGGGGATCGTGCCGATCGCGCTTGACGGCGGCACCCAACTGATCTCGCAGCTCGGCGTATTTCCTTTCCCGGCTCGTGAGAGCACACCGTTCTTACGTACTGCAACCGGCCTGCTTTTTGGCGCAATGAACATCTGGATGGCCTATCCGCATGTGGATCAAGCCATGAAAGAAACTCATACGACCACTGCTGCAAAGATCGCAGTGGCGGAGCAGCGCTCCGAACAAGCTTCGGAACTCGCCTCATAGGAATCTGAACTCAGCCTAATTCCCCGAACTAAAGGTTAACAACCTTGCCGCGTCTCAGAGTAGAATTCAGCGCCTGTCCGCAACCAATTCCCGGAGATAACTGTGAACGTAAAAACCAAGAACCCACGCCGTCGAAGTTCAATAATCCGCATCCTGGTAATTTGGGCGATCCAGGCTGTCGCTCTGATAATCATGGCGTTTCTACTGAACGGGGTGACGATTGACAGCGTGGGCACCGCGATAGCGGCAGCCGCGATTATTGGCTTGCTGAATGCCTTGCTCTGGCCCCTGCTTAGCTTTATTTTGGTGCCTTTTGCGGTTCTTACACTGGGAATCGGCGCCTTACTTCTCAACGGGCTCTTTGTCCTGCTCGCCTCGCAATTGGTCGATGGCTTTAACATCGACGGATTTTGGACCGCATTTTGGCTTGCGCTCGGAATGTCGGCCATCAACATCATTCTCAGCACGCTGCTGACGATCGACGACGACAATTCCTGGTATCGCAATCAGGTTCGCCGGCGCATGAAGCGAGTTGAGAATCCGGTGGAGACAGATGTACCGGGAGTGATCTTTCTCGAAATTGACGGGCTGGCAGAGCCGGTTCTGGAAATGGCGCTCGAAGGCGGATTTATGCCGACTCTGAAGGAGTGGGTCGACAGCGGCAGCCATATCATCACCGGTTGGGAGCCAGATACATCGTCACAGACCTCTGCTAGCCAGGCAGGGATCCTTCACGGCGATAATTCGAATATCCCTGCCTTCCGTTGGTACGATAAGGGCTCCCAACAGATCATTGCTTCAAGTGATCCGAAGGCGCTTCCCATTCTCGAGAAGCAGCGTTCCGACGGCAATGGATTGCTGAGCAACGACGGCGCCAGCCGAGGGAACTTGCTTTCGGGCGATGCGCCCTATGTCATGGCCACCGCCAGCACCATTCGTGACAAGAGCAAGTTCCATACTTCCGACTTTCAATCCTATATTGCCAATCCCTACAACGTCTCGCGTACCTTCCTGTTATTGTTCTGGGACGTCATCCTGGAGTGGCGCCAATTCCGAAGTGCACGAAAGAATGGCGTCCAGCCAATCCTGAGCAAGCATCATCGCGGCGGGATCTATCCCTTGCTTCGCGGCTTCATGACGGTCGTCATGCGTGAGCTGAATATCTACACCATCCTTGGCGATATCTTCGCTGGCCGATCTACGGTCTACGCTACCTTCGTTGGTTACGACGAAATTGCACACCACTCGGGCGTTCTCGATCCTGGGGCGTTCGATATCCTGTACAAGCTCGACCAGCAATTCCATCGCCTGGCCAGCGCGGTCCCAGAGGCGCCCCGACCGTATCACTTTGTGATTCTTTCGGATCACGGTCAGACGGGTGGGGCGACCTTTAAGCAGCGCTTTGGCAAGTCGCTTCAGGAATTCGTGCTCGAGCTCATGGAAACAGATGGAGCAGTGATTGGGGAAGCCGCGGCCGGTGAGGACTGGGGCCATCTAAACGCGTACATCAGCGACACCATTGAGAACGAGGATTCGGCTAGTTCCAAAGTGGCGGCGCGCGCGTTCAAGAGTCGGACGGAAGATGGGCAGGTTGTCATGGGTCCAGAGGCGGACGATGCCATTGAGGCAGAGGGCGATGAAGAGGAACAGCCCGATGTGGTGGCGCTCGCTTCTGGGAATCTTGGGCTGATCTCGTTCACAAAATGGCCGGAGAGAATGACGAAGGAACAAATTGATGAGGCCTTTCCAGCAGTGCTTCCTGGTCTCCGAGAGCACGAGCTCATTGGATTCGTCATGGTTCATTCAGAGAAGGATGGCCCGGTGGTCCTTGGAAGCCAGGGCACATACTACCTTAAGGACGATCGGGTGGAAGGTACGAATCCGCTGGAAGATTTTGGCCCCAACGCGGCCAGCCATCTGCGGCGCACGACCAGTTTCCCAAATTGCCCGGACATCCTGCTCAACAGCTTCTACGATTCCGAGAGAAACGAGGGCGCCGCGTTTGAGGAGCTGATCGGGTTCCATGGGGGGCTGGGAGGCTATCAGACGCAGCCCTTTATCATGCATCCAGCGGAGCTCGAGGTCAGCGGAGACATGGTCGGAACCGCCAACGTGTACCGGGTCTGCAAAGGCTGGCTGGATGAGCTGCACGGACCTACGCCAGCAATCGAGGCTTCAGGAACTGCAGCAGCCGACTAGCCGCCCCATGCACTGCGCATAGCCATCTGCTTCTCCAGGCCACATACGGCGTAGGATGAACGCAGCCGGGAGACACAGACAGGCCGCCTTCGATGAGTCTGGGGAAGAGTGCGCTCGGGAGTGCTGGTTGAGGATGGTAGACTCGCCGCATGCCATTTCGAGAGGCTGATAGACTTCGCTTCTTTCAATTTGAATCCCTGAAACATCCCAACCTAGATCACGCAATCCTGACCCGTCATGGCGGGGAAAGCCCCGCGCCATGGAACTCGCTCAACTATGGGCGCACGGTCGGAGACGCTGATGCGCGGGTCACCGAAAACATTGGCCGCGGATTAGGAGCAACCGGGAGTTCCCTGGATCAGACGTTCGATGTGTGGCAGGTGCATTCGACCACGGTCGTACGCGCCGATGACCCCAATCTTGCCGGAGGTCACTTGAAGGCGGACGCGATCATCACGGACCAGCCAGGGGTGACGCTGATGATGCGGTTTGCGGATTGTGTCCCGATCATGATCTATGACCCTCAGCATCGCGCGGCGGGTATTGCGCATGCCGGTTGGATGGGTACTGTGCGCGGCATGGCCACTGAACTCGTTCGAAGCATGCAGACCGAATTTGCGAGCAAACCAGATGAACTGCTGGCAGGCATTGGCCCCTCGATAGGACCAGACCATTATCCTGTCGGGGAAGAGGTGGTCGTCCAATTTGAAGCTGCGTACGGCAATTCTGCGCGTAAACACCTGCAATCGGTCAACGGCGCGGTTCATATGGATTTGTGGAGTGCCAACGAGGCTCAGCTGCGCGCGGCGGGCGTGAAATCGATCGAGGTATCTGAAATTTGTACGGCATGTAACCTGCAAGATTGGTACTCACACCGCGGCGAGAATGGGGCCACCGGCCGCTTTGGAGCGCATCTTGGCATCCGTAGCTGAAATTCAGGTACAGGAACAGATGAACGAGGTCCAGGAGCGGGTCGAAGCCGCTGCTAGAAGGTCCAGCCGCGATATCGATGCTATTCGTATCGTTGGTGTCACGAAAACGCACCCATACAATATCGTGCGCGCGGCCCACAAGGCCGGTCTACGTTTGATAGGTGAAAACCGAGTGGAAGAGGCGCTTCCTAAAAAGGCTGCTTCCCAGGACTTGGCCGATCTGGAATGGCACATGATCGGACACATTCAAAGCCGTAAATCGAAATCGGTAGTGGACATTTTCGATGCTGTGCACTCTGTGGATCGGATCAAGATCGCCGATCGACTGAATCGCGACGCGGAGAGCGCCGGACTTCGATTACCGATCCTTTTGGAATGCAATGTATCAGGAGAGGCTTCTAAGTGGGGCTGGCAACTGACCGAGAAGGAAAGTTGGCCCGAGATCGTTGATGAATTCACTCGAATTCAAAAATTGGAAAACCTTGAAGTGCGAGGCTTGATGACTATGGCGCCAATGGTCGCCGACCCGGAGCGCGTACGCCCAATCTTTGAAAAATTGCGGTTGCTACGCGACTACCTGCAGAATGCTGTTCCGGGAGATTGGGCAGA
>CAYZXF010000094.1:0-2462 GCA_964482355.1 uncultured Anaerolineaceae bacterium
CCTGGCCGGTTCCAAACCAAACCCCCGGCAAATCCCGGGAACAGCACTGTTGTAGCCCGCGAATACGGAGTGATTTCGCCTTCCCCGACCTTCATTGTTTGACCCATGTGCACCTGGGTATTGGTGTATCGACGGAGCATATGCCTAATAATAACAGCGCTCTGGGCTGGATAAGCCTGATCGAGGGCTCGCAAAACTCTGGATGTCAGTTGTTCGGGAGAACTGGCGAGGGTATTTCGTACGTGAGCTCCACGGCCGATTCATATTCACCACCTACCACTAGCGGCAAGTGCAGTCGCACCTGGTCGAAGAGGCAAAGATTTTCTGTCAGAGCTTCACAGTAGTAAAGATTGAGATCGGCGATCACCACCCCGCTGCCTGCGGAGAAGTCCACGTCAAACTGCATAGGGAATGTCGGCCCGGGAATGGTCACGCTAGCCTCATCCGGGATGGTCGCGATGGCTCCCTCAACACTCCAGGTGATCGAAGTCGGCGCAAGGTCGTTGAACTTGTAGCCTTCGGGCGTCACGACGTCGATACGAAGCGTACCCATCCCATCGGCAACCGTGGCCGGCTCGAGAGACAGAATCTTGCCCTGATAGTTCTCTGCCGTGGGCATGAAGGCTTCGATTCCACTCAGCACCAACGTGGTTGTAGCGCCCGAATCGAGATCGATCCGCCGAACGGCATGATTGTTGGTGTCTGCCACATATAGCACTCCGTCGACCAGATCCAGGCCTCCGGGTTCGTAAAATAGGGGAGCATCACCATCTCGCCACCCGTGGGCATCACCAAGCCAGGTGGTGACCTGACCTGAGACCGCATCAATTCGTTTGATCTTGCTGTTGTAGGTATCTGCGATATAGAGCAGCTCCCCATCGGAGACGACCGCCAGCGGGTGCTGCAATAAGGCTTCACCGCCTACACCATCCACATCACCAAATTGGAATAGATTGCGGTCGCCACCTGCCAGCAATCCAACCTCGGGAAAATCGCCTACGAGATCTACCCACCGGATGCTGCTGCTTTCAGAGTCTGCGAAGTAGAGCCGATTGTCCGGTCCCAGCGCCAAACCGCTCGGCTGCGCGAGCTCTGCTCCAGCCCGCGGTCCATTTAGAACCCCTTCCCCACCACTGCCAGCGACCGCTTCGAGGACTCCATCGTCCAGGCCGAGCTGCCAGATCTGGTGGGATCCAGCCATAGCGATGTACAGGTCGTCGCCAGCCAGAGCCAGGTCCCATGGAGAATTCAGTTCGACATCCGGCGCAACTCCGGCAACCGGAGGATACCGGCTGGCTTGATTGCCAGTGCCAACCAGTGTCTCGACCTGCCCGGTCTCCAAGTCGATGGTTCGAATGGCGTGATTGTCGACGTCTGCTACGTAAAGAGTGTCGCCATCAAGCTCCATACCCTGAGGGTTGTAGAACTGCGCCGCGGTCGTCAAGCCGTCCATCAGACCGGGCACACCGGATCCATAGACCGCCTTAATCTGTCCTGTTTGGATATCTGCCTGGATGATCCGGTGGTGATTGGTATCCGCCACGAACAATCGACCCGCCTCTGCGTCTGCAAGCACCTTCCCGGGAAATGAGAGCACCGTGGTGGGCAGCCCTTCCTTCTCCAGCCTGAGCTCCAGCGGAGTGCGATCGATTAATTGCAGATCGTCAAACTCGTTCACCAGGGACTCGATGACCGGCTTGAATACCGGATAGACGCCCTCTCCGGAGTGGCCGCCGACCACGTTTCCTCTCGGATCGATCAAGATCAGGGTCGGCCATGCGCGGACTCCCCAAGTATTCCAAACCACAAACTCATTGTCGTTGATCACGGGGTGTTCTAGATCGTAGCGAAGGATGATCTGGCGAATATTGTCTGTGTCCCCTTCATTCTGGAATTTGGCCGAGTGCACGCCGACGACTACCAGCTCATCAGCGTACTCCGCCTCCAGTTGTTTCAGACCGGGGAAATTGTGCATGCAGTTGATGCATCCGTAGGTCCAAAAATCAAGCAAGATCACTTTGCCGCGCAGGTCGGCAATTGACAGCGGCTGGTCCGTGTTGAGCCAATCCAGGCCATCCGGAAACTCGGCTGCAGGGGTTGTGCCGGCGAAAGATTGTTCGGAGCGGGAAGGATCCGCATCTTCCTGTTCAACCACGTCGCGCTCCGGCGAGGTGGCCTCCGCGCCATTCACCGGATCGAGATTGCCTTCAGCAACCGATGGGTCGGCCAGCTCATTAACAGTAGGCGCGCACGAAGCGACTAAGAAGAACAATGTGAGCAATAATCGACGTTCCATCCTTAATGCGCAGTTAGTCCATTGACGGTAGATGTTTTGTAGCACCGCCGGATTAATAAATGCTTACCTCGCATGGTGCCTTGGGATAGAATTTGGTCAACGCCCCTGTAGCTCAGTTGGATAGAGCACCGCCCTCCGGAGGCGGGTGCCGGCGTTCGAGTCGCCG
>CAYZXF010000095.1:0-3579 GCA_964482355.1 uncultured Anaerolineaceae bacterium
CTATGGGGTTACCGCCGAGTTATCTTCGGTCATCGCCGAAGGTGCCTTCTACTATCTGGATGCTCCCGTGAAACGTATGGGGGCTATGGACGTTCCGATCCCATTTTCGCCCGCGCTAGAAGATCTGACGGTTCCGACGCCCGAGACCGTAGCCGAGACCGCCAGGTCGCTAGTTGGGGCCGGCTGAAAGAATGTTCTTTCAATTGACCTGGCGCGGACCTTACACTCCTCTAATTGTTTGCGCAGTTCCACTTGAACGATGAATTCCCCGCCATCGGCCGGAATCGCAAATCAAGGGTGAGCGTTGCGCCGGAGCGGACAGCGCCATTTACTGGAAAAGGCCACACGGTGATGTTTTTGGGAGATATGATCACTATCCTCCTCACCGGAGAAGATACCTCTGGGAAATATTCGGTAGTCGAGATCACCACGCCGTCCGGAGGAGGGCCCTCTTTTCTTCACTCTCACGTTCCTGCGGAGACCTTTTACGTGGTCGAGGGTGAATACGAATTCTATGGACAGGACGCAGATGGCAACAAGTTTGCCACGCCGGCCACAGTCGGTCAGGCCATCCAGATCCCGAGAGGTGCCCCCCACGGATTTGCAAATGTGGGATCGTCAAAGGGCATAGTGTTAGCAATTTTTGAACCCGCCGGAAATATGGAACTTCTCTTCGATGAATTGGGAACTCCGGTTGAGGATAAGACCAACCCGGAGTGGCCTGAGGGGCCTCCAAACATCGATGAGCTAATGCCAGCTCTTGATCGATATGAGCTTAAGCTGATTGAGGCTCCACCCAAATAGTGGCTATCCAACAACCTTTGGAGGCGCGCCCTGCCTACTGAAGTGATCATGCCCGCCCTGGGCATGGCCCAAGAAACGGGCAAGTTACTACGCTGGCTCAAAGCAGAGGGCGACGCCGTTGAGTCCGGAGAGATCATCATGGAGATCGAGACCGACAAGGCGATCGTCGAGATCGAAGCCGCCAGCTCCGGCACTCTTGCCGGGGTCATTGCCAGCGAGGGCGATGATGTGCCTGTAGGACAGGCCATAGCTTTCATTCTGGCGGAAGGCGAAACGATTGACCAGGTGGAGACGGTCGCCGTGCCCACGCCCTCGATGACCGCGCAGGCAAAAGGCCAAGCGCCGTCTCCTGCACCAGCGGTATCGGTTAGCCCGGTCGCCGCACGCATTGCAGCCGACCACGGTATAGATATCGGATCGATTCGGGCTGCTGGCAATCGCGTTGAGAAGGAAGATGTACTGCGCTATATCGAATTTCAATCTCAAGCCGCGGCGATTGCCCCAGCCTCTCCCAAAGCCAGGCGTCTGGCGAAAGAATTCAAGATCGAAATTGCAGACATCTCAGGAAGCGGTCCGGAAGGAGCGGTGCTGGCAGACGACGTACTGCCTTTGGATAAAGCAAGTGTGCAGCCCGCGATCAGCTCCACTTGGCAACTGATGGCGGATCACGTCACGAAAGCTTGGACGCAGGTGCCGCACTTTTATCTCTTCCGCGAGGCGCGGGCGGATCGCATGGTCACCTGGAAGGAACGCGTCCAGCGCCGAGCCGTTCCGAACGTGACTTATACGGATCTACTAGTCAAAGTGGTGGCTGAGTCACTGCTCGAACATCCGAATGTAAATGCGATCTGGGAAAGAGATACGATCCGAATTTTAGAAGGAGTCAACGTCGGAATCGCGGTAGCGGTCGAAGATGGCCTCGTAGTACCGGTGATTCACGGTGCATCCGACCTGAACCTGGAAGAGATTGCTGAACAAAGGAAAGCCCTCATTCAGCGCGCGCAAAAGGGCCGGCTCCGCCTGACCGATGTCCAGGACGGCACATTTACCATCAGCAATCTAGGCATGTTCGGTGTGGACGCATTTACTGCGATATTAAACTCGCCACAGGCCGCCATCATGGCTGTCGGAAGAATCGCGGAGCGGGTAGTCGTAGAGAATGGCCAGCCAGTGGTTGCAGCTACCATGCACTTCTCGCTGGCCTTTGATCATCGAGTGGTTGATGGCGCCCGAGGCGCAGCTTTTTTGGAAACACTGGTGAGTCTGATAGAAGAGCCACTCGCTCTTCTGGAGTAGCGAATTGGAGATCGATCTATGAGCGCAGCAGAACGACTTAGAGATGCAGAAGCGCGGGTTGTCAGTGGCAGTACAGCGGCGGACGCGGAACTGGGAGAGTACGGCATTTTGGTTGATGGCGAATGGCTGAAGACGGGCGACGCGATCGAGGTGCACAGTCCCTACGACGATTCGCTGGTGGCCATCGTGCATCGGGCGGGACCCCAGGAGATTGAAACTTCGATAGCGAAGTCGGTTGAGGCCTTTGAGGTTACCCGGAAGCTCCCTTCATGGAAACGAGCCGAAATCCTTGAAGCGATCAGCGACGGGATTGCCAAGCGGCACGAGGAGTTTGCACGCACGATAGCGCTGGAGGCCGGCAAGCCCATACGAACCGCACGCGCCGAAGTGGACCGTGCGGTTTTCACGTTCAAAATCGCGGCCGAGGAATCTAAGCGGATTTACGGAGAGGTTGTGCCTTTGGATTGGCTGCCAGGTACGGAGGGCCGCATCGGATATGTCC
Source organism: uncultured Anaerolineaceae bacterium (assembly GCA_964482355.1). Classification (GTDB taxonomy): domain Bacteria; phylum Chloroflexota; class Anaerolineae; order Anaerolineales; family E44-bin32; genus JADFRG01. Next base: position 2,603 of record CAYZXF010000095.1, read on the forward strand.
GTCGCGTTGCGCTCGGTCCGGTTGTCGGCATAACGCCTTTCAATTTCCCGCTCAATCTAGTGGCACACAAGGCCGCTCCTGCATTGGCGGCGGGAAACCCGATCATACTGCGGCCGGCAAGCCAAACGCCGGTAAGCTCGCTCAAGCTGGCGGAGGTGGTTCTTGAAGCTGGATGGCCCAAGGCCGGGATTGCGGTCGTGCCATGCACTACGCAAAACGCGGCGCCCTTGATCGAAGACAACCGGATAATGAAATTAACATTTACGGGGAGCCCCGCCGTTGGGTGGGCCTTAAAGGCGCGAGCAGGCATGAAAAAGGTGACCCTGGAGCTGGGTGGCAATGCAGGCGTCATCATACACTCGGATGCCGATACATCGTATGCGGCCGATCGGGTGGCTTGGGGTGGTTTCTCATACGCCGGTCAATCTTGTATTTCGGTCCAGCGCATTTATGTACATACAGACGTGTATGAGGGGTTTCTGGACGAGCTTATCCCGCGGGTAAAAGCGCTCAAGCTGGGCGATCCGCTTGACGAGGCGACCGATGTTGGGCCACTTATTGATAGCGGCGCGGCCGAGCGGATCGAAGCCTGGCTGGCGGAGGCAATCTCCGGGGGAGCGGAAGTGCTGGTCGGCGGCAAGCGCGATGCGACTTTGTTCCAACCCACCGTGCTCGCATCTCTTCAGGAGGATATGAGCATCTCCTGCCAGGAGGTATTCGGTCCCGTTGTAGGGCTATATCCTTATCAAGACGTTAATACGGCCATTCGCGCGGTGGACAACAGCGATTTTGGCCTGCAAGCCGGCCTATTCACCCGAGATGCCAGGCTTATCCGTAGGGCATTTAATGAAATCAATGTTGGCGGCCTGATGATCAACGACGTTTCCACCTTCCGAGTGGATCACATGCCCTATGGCGGAGCCAAGATGTCGGGTGAGGGCAGAGAAGGGCTCCGCTATGCCATCGAGGAGATGACC
>CAYZXF010000096.1:0-10159 GCA_964482355.1 uncultured Anaerolineaceae bacterium
CACGATTTCTTGAGCTTGATCATCTACATCCGCGTATTTCTTTTTGCCTATCGTCAGACGCCCGACCATGGCTACCAGGGCTGCGGCCATGGCGCCAGAGTGCGCGGCGGCTGAGCCACCACCTGGCGTCGGAGCGCCATCGGCCAGGCGATCGAGAAATGAATCTGCGGTGGATCCTGTGAGGTGGCTTTCGATGAGCTGTTCCGGCTCAAAATCATCGAGCTGAAGATACCAGGCTGCAGCGTCGATTAATGCAGCTTGCGGCGTCAGCCCCACGAGTTCTGAGCTGTGCACGTCAACCCCATGATGCTTCGCCTCACTTCGGATCATCTCCACCACTCGATGGATCGGGGTACGCGTGAAATCGGTAAGATTCATAGAAACTTGAGCGCGCCCTTCTACAAGCAGCCCAAGCGCCTTGACAAACCGCAAACCGCCACCAGAGTGGCGCACGTGGTTGGCGATCTTCTTAGCCACATCTACGGTATCGGTGGTCAGGTACACGTTGAAGGCAATGAGTGGTTTGCGAGCTCCGATTACGGTGGCACCCGCGGAGCCAAGTTCTTTAGGGCCAAAATCTGGAGCGCGATCCGGGTTCTCGGCGATGGAGAGCTTGAGCTCCTCATACTCGCCTCGGCGGACGTTTGCTAAGTTTGCTCGATCGGGTCGGGTAGCGGCAGCTTCATATAAGTAGACCGGGATTCCAAGATCGTGTGCGACCCGTTGGCCGAGTTCGCGTGCCAGCTCGACACACTCGTCCATAGTCACCTCTCGGATTGGAACGAACGGAACCACATCCGTAGCCCCAAGGCGCGGATGCTCGCCTTCGTGTTTTTCCATGTCGATCAGTTCGGCCGCTTTTGCAATACCTGCGTAGGCTGCCTCGGAGGTTGCTTTTGGTGGCCCAATGAAGGTGATCACGGCCCGGTTGTGATCTTCGTCGCTGTGCCGGTCCAGAAGAAGGATCCCATCTACTGATTCAATAGAGGCCACGATTGCATTAACGACCGCTTCCCGCCGGCCTTCCGAAAAATTAGCTATGCATTCAACAAGCTTCATCATTCACCTTGTGCGCGGAATCAGACACGCAAGGAATTATAGTCAGCGATGGAATTCGAGGGGATTTAATTAGGGCTGAGCCTGATGATCCAGTGCGCTGGGATCCACGATCCGAATCCGCTTGCGCCCAATCTCTACCCAGCCATGGGATTTGAACTCGTTGAGGGTTTGCGTTGCAGTTTCGCGGTAAGTGCCTAGCATTTCGGCCAGGTCCTGGTGGGTATAACCTTCGATCGTATCGCCGGAGTTGCTTTCACCAGCCAGGTCTTGCAGCAGTGCTGCCAGACGCACGGGGATGCTTTTGAATGCCAGGTCTTCAAGCTTTGCTTCGGTTTCCCGCAAACGGATGGCCATGCTCTCAAGGAATCGAAGCGCTACCTGGGGTTTCTCCTCGACAATGCGCTCAACATCCATTCGGCTCATCACGCAAAGAGTGCATTCATCGACCGCTTCCGCGAATGTATTGTGCATCCCCTGGCCGACCAGGGACATTTCGCCAAAAATGGCGCCTTTTTCAAGGACCGCAACCACCAGCTTCTTGCCTTCTGGGGAAAGTCGATAGAGCTGCACCCGCCCCTTTTTAAGAAGAAAGAGCACTTCGCCGGCTTCGTCTGGACCATAGAACACACGCCCGGGTTCACAGGTGCTCATGGTCGTGGAGCGGTCCATCTCTTCCATTTCCTGATCAGATAGGTCTTGGAAGATTACGATTTCGGAGAGGGCTTCGAGCTTAACGGTTTCCAAAGGAATTTCCAGTCAGGCTATCTGGTTTCAAGTCTTTCAAACAGCTCCGCTTCGCCGGGGTTTCCCAGAAAGAGCGTAGCGCCGTCCAGCAAGTAGGTCGGTACCGCAAAAACACTTTCGGGTTTGTCGCCGGTGAGCTCGATCAAATTCACTTCCACCTGCGGCATGCGCTCGCGGACTTGTTCGGCAATTTGCCGTGCGTGGTCACAAGTCTCACAACAATCGTCGATATAGATGTCAAGTCGCATTCAGTTTCCTCGCTGTACGGGCCAGCCTAGTAGCGAGCCTAGCACAGCGATTTGCCGCGACAGGTAATGCCACTTACAGGGCACACCTGCTAAAATCAACTCCGGCAGAATTCAATCGAGTAGCTTCCGATTATAACCAGCCGACCATGGCCAAAGATAAGAGTTACTTAATATTGAGTATGTAGCATTCACGAAGCTTACCTGCGGAACGAACACGGTTCAAAGAGGGATTGAATGAAAAAGGTTCAACTTGTTGGGATAGCAGGAGCCTTAATGCTGTTGGCCACAGCGTGCCAATCGGCTCCGAAACCTACTGCAGCGCCTATTCAATCTGCTGCCGTAGCGACCGCACTTCCTATTGAGACTGCTGCGCCGGCGTCCAATTCGGAGCCTGTCGCACCTGTCGAGCAGGAGCCAGCACCCCCGGTTGCGGTGCGACAGGGGCTCGCAGCGACAGATCCAGCTACCGTCAACTTAGCGAACGGGACTCCCACGCTAGTCGAATTTTTCGCATTTTGGTGCCCGATCTGCCAGCGATTGGCGCCCGTCGTGCACGGGCTTGAGGCGAAGTACTCAAGCAAGATCGATTTTGTTTACCTGGATATCGACGATCCTGATACAAATCCCTTCAAGTCTCAGCTTGGCTATCAGTATCAGCCGCATATGTTCTTGCTGGACGGGGCGGGGAACGTGCTGATGCAGTGGGTCGGGTATACGACTGAAGGGGATCTGGACGCAGTACTGCAGTCGGTGGCGGGCTAGCACGCCCGAATTGCGCTACATTTTGGTACCGCGGCTCCATCCAGGAGCCGCGGTTGCGCGTTAATAGGGGGTTCAGATAATGCAAATGGAAGCAATTTACCAGCCATTGGCAGCTTGCAGGCATAAAGGCCCATTGCAAGCGGTATGAGGCGCTCTACACTGTTGAATGTGCTCCGGTTTTGGAGCGCGAACTGCATGACGAACAAGTAATGCAGCCGGTCAGATCAAGGAGAGACAGGATGAGCGAAGACAAGGAAAAGCGGCTTAATTTGATGCGGTTCTGGCTATTTGGAACATTTGTGATCGTTTGGGCGGCTACCTTTGCATTCACATATCTATGGATCGCCCCGATAGGCGCAGACTTCATGGATGTCGTCATCACAGCCTTTCCTGTCTGGGTGGTCACCGCCGTGCTGGCAGTAATCTGGTATTTCGGCTACAAGTGGTGGCTAGGTCGCGATGAGGGAGAGATGGTACCGGCAGCGGCGGTTCCGGCAGCCGCGTCTGAATCAGCAGCGCCACCGGCGCCTGAAACCCCGAACTATTCGCAATCTAGTGAGGGTGGCAGCGAGGGGTAGCTTCGGCAAAACTCCAACAACGAAACTAAAGGAGCTGTCTCGAACACACCACGAGACAGCTTCTTTTATTGGCTTTATTCAATCCCCAACACGCGCCGAGCAATCACCAGGCGCTGAATTTCACTAGTCCCCTCTCCGATCGTCATCAGTCGCGCGTCACGATAGATCCGCTCCACAGGATACTCGGCACTGTAGCCGTAGCCGCCCAGGATCTGAATTGCGTTCCGACACACGCGCTCCGCCATCTCAGTAGCAAACAACTTGGCCATAGAGGCCTCGCGGGTGAATGGCAGGCCGGCTTGCTTGAGCGATGCGGCTTTATAGACCATCAGGCGTGCCGCCTCAATTTCGGTGGCGGCGTCCGCGATCATCCACTGAATGGCTTGAAGTTGGGTCAGCGGACCACCGAACGCTTGGCGTTCTCTGGCATACCGTATTCCTTCCTCAGCTGCAGATTGCGCCAGACCTACCGCAAGCGCTCCGATTGAAACGCGGCCTCCGTCCAGGGCCTCGAACGTTTGATAGATTCCATCCCCGGGTTCGCCAAGCAGATGATCCTCCGGCACCTTCAAATTTTCGAATGTCAGCGCGTGGGTAGGGGAGGCGCGCACCCCCATTTTTTTCTCTGGTGGATGGATGTGGAGGCCCTCCGTATCTGTAGGAACAACGATTAGGCTCAAGGCCCTAGACCCTCCATTCGGGTCGGTACGGCACAAAGTAACGATCACAGGTGCGACGCTAGCATTTGTGATCCAGGCTTTGCTGCCGTTCAGGATCCACTCACCATTGGTGAGCTCGGCACGCGTCTCGACGCTTCCCATGAGATCCGAACCCCCTCCGGGCTCGGTAAGGGCCAGCGAACCGAGGCCCTTGGTGCCACTCACCAGGTCGGGCAGCCAGCGCTGTTTTTGTTCGTCCGTCCCGAAAAGCGCGATCGGCGCGCAAGCAAGCCCATTGTGAGCTGAAACGCTCAACGCGGTGCCCCCATCGGCCCAACCGAGTTCCTCGATCGCGATTGCTGCACTGATTGCATCAATGCCTGTCCCGCCATACTGTTCGGGAACGTTTAAACCCAACAACCCCAGCGGCCCCATTTTTTCCACCGCTCCCGCGTTAAACTCCTGCCGCTCGTCCATCTCTGCTGCCATCGGTCTAACTTCTTGATCGCTAAACTCATGAACGGTCTGCTGCCACATTCGTTGTTCTTCAGTTAGATCAAAATCCATTTTGCTTCTCCACGGTTAAAATGTTGCGCATAGCCAAATAGTGAGTAGCTCAGGTTGCAATCGCAGCGAGATTGCCAGATTCAATCATCGCCAAGCGCGGCAATCTCATCCAGAACCTCAGGATTTACTAAAGCCGAGATATCGCCAGTTTCCTGTCCGAGGTACGCGGCACGAATGACACGTCGCATCACCTTCGCGTTACGGGTCTTCGGCAAGTCGCTTACGAATCGCACCTCGCTCGGGGCGAGGGGCTTGCCCAGCTCTTTGGCGACTTTTTCCCGAAGTTCAGCCGCCAATGGATCCGAAGGTGCGGTCTGCTGAGTCAGGACACAAAAGGCGACCGGCTCGCTGCCTTTGATTTCATGGGGAACGCCTATGGCGGCCGCCTCCATAACAGACGTGTGGGCGACAAGAATGGATTCGATCTCTGCCGGCCCGAGGCGCTTGCCGGCTACCTTGATCGTGTCGTCCGATCGTCCCAGGATATACCACGATCCATCCCGATCGACTACCGCGAAATCTCCGTGCACCCAAACGTCCGGCCAGCGCGACCAGTATGTCTCCAGATAGCGATCCGGGTCCTTCCAAAAACCGCGCGTCATGCCAATCCAGGGAGACTTGATCACTAATTCGCCCACTTGATCGCGAATGGAATTTCCTTGCTCGTCCAGGACATCCGCAGCAATTCCAGGGCATGGACCGGCAAAGGCGGTAGGCTTCAGAGGAAGGATGGGATTTCCCATCAGAATTCCACCAGATATCTCGGTTCCACCCGAGAAGTTGATGATTGGGCGGCTGCCGCTTCCGACCTTTTCAAATAACCACATCCAGGGATCGGGATTCCAAGGTTCGCCGGTTGATCCGAAGAATCGCAGCGACGAGAGGTCGTGGGATTGAAATGGCTCTTCTCCATGCGGGATCAATGCGCGCACCAGTGAAGGAGAGATACCGAGGCTGTTAATCTTATGGCGCTCAACCAGGTCCCATACCCGATCGGGTCCTGGAAAATCCGGTGCGCCGTCATAGATGACGAAGGTGCCTCCCAGCAAGAGCGCGCCAAACACCAGCCAGGGTCCCATCATCCAGCCCATGTCGGTCATCCAGTAGATCCGGTCGCCGGGATGAACGTCCATACCAAACGCCATGTCTTGCGCGGCTTTGATTGGAAATCCACAATGCGTATGGAGCGCGCCCTTCGGCTTTCCAGAAGTACCGGAGGTGTAGATCACCATTAAGGGCGTCTCGGCCTCCGTATCTTCCGTCTCCGCCTCACCAGGCTGGCCTGCCAGCAAAGTCTCCCAGGTGAGATCCCGGCCCTTCTGCAACTCAATCGGCAGTCCGGCATGCTCATAAATCACAACGTGTTCGATGGTCGGGCAATCGCGTGCGGCCTGGTCTGCTACCTTCGACATCTCAATGGTTGAGCCTCGGCGGGGAAAGCCATCAGCAGTGATCAACGCCTTAGCAGCGCCATCCACCAGGCGGGAGGTCACGGCCCCAACTCCATAGCCCGAAAACAACGGCAAGATGATCCCACCGATTTTCGCAATCGCCAGCAAAGCAATCACAATCTCCGGCACCATTGGCATGTACAGTCCGATTGAATCGCCTGGCCCCAATCCAAGCGCACGCAAGCCGCCGGCTGCCATATTCACCTGCGTGCGAAGTTCCTTGTAGCTGAGCGTACGCACCTGGCCGCCCTCGGCTTCCCAGATCAGAGCGAGCTGTAAATCTGTATCTGTCCCTTCATATTTGTCGAGGCAATTGGTGACGATATTCATGCGTCCGTCAACGCACCACTTTGGCCACGCAAATCCTTCCGACAAATCAACGACCTTGGAATACGGTTCAGAAAATTGGATATCCAGATAGTCGAGCAGCGCCTCGGTGAACCAGGCCACGTCGTCGGTAGAACGATCCATGAGGGCCTCAAAGTTAGGCAGCGAATGGCGGCGCATGAACTGGGTCAGATGGGCGCGCTCGATGGTTTCGGGCCCGGGTTCCCAAACGACTGCACCACCAAACTCCGTATCGCGGCTCATAGCATGTGCCTCGATGGAATTCGAAATTCCCTCTTTAACCTCAGCGCTGAGGGAACGTCGAATACTCTAGGGATTGGTCTGCTTTGCATAGTGTTGGACCAGCTGGAGGCAGATCTCGGCATTGGGGACCGCGCTGGTGCGGACGCGGATCGGAGATCCTTTCTGGCGGGTCATGATTAGGATCTTTCCGTCTTTCAGTTCAGCGGAAGCTACCTCTCCCCAGCTGAATCGCCGCTGACCTTTTGCAACACCCTCCGGGCGGACTTGAAGCGGACCAAATGCGATCGGCTGTCCATTTCGTAAATGCGTGAAGTATTCATTCAACAGGCGGGGGTAGACATGGCGTTTGATCGTGGTGATCAGTTGTGCCAAACCTGCCAGCGTATCTGGAAACCGCTGATGCTTGCCAGACGTAATTTCCAGGCGCAAGCTCGATCGCCTTCCCCAGATCAACCCCAGAACACCATAGGTTACGCCGGATACTAAAATGGCATGAACCTCGCTCCAGGTGATGGTTGAAGTGTGATTTCTTCGTCGGATTTCAAGCCCGTTCTCAAAGGATGTGACCGCCAGCCAGTTCCATCGAAAAACCCACCCCGCTCCCACGAATCCGATCAATAGGAACAGCGTGCCGATCATCAGCCAGGCCGCACTCCAGCGCCATACGACAGCCGGGCCGTAGTTGCTGAGTGCAAAGGTCCAGCGGTATGCGCCAACGAGCAAGAATCCAGTGCCGGCCACCAGACCCAGGGTTGCCATCACAAGGTGAAGCCGCCGTTCTCTGCGGCGCGCCTTGTGCAACATCAGGGCGTTTCCTAGCTTGTTCATAAACCCAAAATTCGAGCCGAGATGATCGACGCCATGAAGATGATGCCTCCTATGACAATCGTTCCAAGCGCAGCGGTACGCCGAGTGGTCGGTGAAAACGCCACCCCCAATCCGAGCCCAATTGCGACTATCCCCGTGCCGAGGGCGCTGGAGAGCAGGGGCCGCAAAAGGTCGTCGTTGGGGACAACAAAAGCAGCGAGAATGATTAAGCCACCAGCGATACCCGCCCAGCGGGCGTACGTCTCAAGCAATGCCGTCCGGTTCGGAACCATCTCCGGAATATCGGGCATTCCTGGCTCCAAGCCGACCGTACCCTGAGTTCCATAAAGCATTCGATAAAAGAGCATCTGGTTCCATGCCATCACAACCAGAATTACGCGCACGAAAGCCAGGGCCACACTCTCGATGAATCCAGCGTCGAACAACAAGACAATGGGATCCAGAGCGAAGATTTCGTTGATGGCGGGAACCAGTCCCATGAGCGAAAGCGCCCAGGTTACCGAAACCAGCCCCAGCAAAGCAGGCTGTAGTCCCAAAAAGGCTTTGTTCCGCAATGGGTCAGGCGCAGCGCTTAAGACCAGGAGCGCCAGTCCGGCCAGCCATTGAATTGGAATAACTCCAGGCGCCGAGAAAAAGGTCAGTGCGGCCATGCCGGCGAAGAGGCCCGCCCAGCCGAGCAGGATACGCCGCAGCCTGCGTACCGCTTTTTGCAGGTTGGGGTGATCAGGTGAGAGGCTGTGGGGCAATGAGGATTTCGCTTCGCCTGCCAATCAGGCGTTTGCTTCGCTCGGGATGAAATATACGTCGGTCGGCTTGAGCTTGCTGTTGCGAAGGAAGCGCGGCTCGACTTCCATACCGATCCAATCTAATGAGGCTGCCATTGGGTCCATGCCGACCAGGCGCGTCAGAAAGAGGGTATCCACGCCTTCATACTCCACAAGAGCCAGGACAAACGGCGTATCCGGAAGGAATTCCTCTGAGCCGAAGTGGCAGACCGTAAACGCGTGGACGCTTGCTTTCCGGTCGGATATTTCGATCCACTCCGTCTCTTCGCCTGAATACATGTCGTGGCCACGTGGTGTTGCATAGGTATAGCCGGTCTTCGGGTCTCGGCTTGCTAATAGCCGCTTGTTGGAAACTGCGGCAAACCACGGGCTGTCCTGCCCATAGGAATGCAGATAAGTGATTTTGTAATCCTGTTCGATTTGAAGGGGCGCCATGCGTTTGAGGAATGCCAGCGCATCCGGATCAGATTCATTCGGAAATGGAATTCCGTGAACGACATATCCGCCGAGGGTCTCAGGGCGTTTCTTGGGTTGCTCGCTCATACCTAGGCCTCCTGCTCCAGGATACTGACGCTCACGTAAGTGCCGGTGCCAGCGTGCGAGTGAATCGCGCCACGCTTGGCATCTTTCACTTGCAGCGTGTCATCTTCGAAATGGACGTTAACCGATCCTTGCAGCTGCCAGATTGCGAACACTCCCTGCATCAAGCCGGTGGCCCCAACTGGATGCCCGCATGCGATGAGCCCGCCCGAAGGGTTCACAGGACAGATTGGGTCGTGATTAAGGTCAAGGTCATACTCGATGTTTGGCATGAAAGCCTTGCCGGAGACCGCAAACTGACCGCCCTCGCCGTATCGACAGAGGCCGAGATCCTCGTAAGTCTGCAATTCGCTCGAGGTGTAGGCATCGTGGAGCTCGATGAAGTCCAGTTCATTGAGCGGATCGGAAATGCCGGCATGTTTGTATGCCATATTGCCGGCGGTCCGGCCGGCACGAAAGGAGTGCACGCCGGGGTAGCGAGTGCCACGATCCCAGAGCTCCTTGTAATAGGTTTGGGTCTCATCGGAACCCTTCTCTTGTTCCGTGGCGTAATCGCGCATAAAGGTGTCGTAGTCTACTTGCGGCCGATCGGCCATCCGCATCGCATCGGTTCCTCGGCCGATCCCGGTTACCCGAACCAGCGGCCGCCGGATCTTGGCGCCAGCGGACTCTAGCCGCTCTAGACCTTCTTCGGAGACGAGAATGGTAGCGGCTGCACCGTCCGACATGACGCAGATGTCCAGGCGGGTAAGCGGCCAGGCCACCATCGGGGAGTTCCTGACATCTTCAATTGAGTACCGATTGCGCTTTTGCGCGTAGGGGTTGTAGTACGCATTGATGTGATTCTTGACCGAAACGGAGGCCATTTGCTCGACGGTGGTTCCGTACTCCTTCATATGACGTGTCACCATCATGGCGTAGTAGCCAGAATAAAAGCCGCCGACCGGATAGTCCCAGGTGACGTCCGAGGCCAGCGCGATGAATTCGTTGCCCTTCCAGGTTTCGACATGGCTCATGGTCTCAAAACCGTACGCCACGCAGACCTCCATGTGACCTGAGGCGATCGATTTCCAGGCTTCCTGGAAACACAAGCCTCCCGTTGCGCCGCCGCCCTCAACCCGGTGGCTGGGCTTAGGACAGAGCCCCAGATAATCCTGGGCCATAATGCCAGACATCAGTTGGCGGCTGAAGTGGTCAGAAAAATAGGACGCCACGGATCCATCCACCTGGGAAGTGAAAGTGGGGAAATCTAATCCGATGTCATCGATGGCGTAATCGTAGGCTTCTTTTATGACGGCTTGAAAGGTCTTATCCGGGCGAGCCTTTGCAAATTTTGAGACTCCACCC
>CAYZXF010000097.1:0-2702 GCA_964482355.1 uncultured Anaerolineaceae bacterium
CCCTCGGGAATAGCGATCGAGGCGTCTGAGCCGACCGGCAACAAATCCCCAGCTTTGTCAGTGATCATGTTTTCAGTGATTGGCACCCCGCGTGCGATGTCCATGCGCGCCCGCTTGCCAATAACCTGGCCCGGGTCGTCCAACATAGTCTCGACCTTGTAATCCGCGGGGAACGGTGAAGTGATCACCGCCTCAGGCGGGATGAGTGAACCTCTGGCTATATTCTGAGCGGCGATAACGATCTCAGCTTCGCCGATCGGGGTTGGAACAGCCACCTCATCTGGCTCGTCGGTTCCTGCACCTCCAAGCACCAAAAACGCTGCTACGGCGCCCACCAATAAGATTAGAGCGAACAGGATAAAAACGCGACCACGGCGCATTATGCCTCCTTATTATGCGGTGAGACGCACGGCCGGCCGGCGTGTGCGTATGATACCGCTAGGGGTTGAGTTGTCAAGTCAGGCAACTTTCGGAGCTAAATTTGGACAATTTCACTATGATTTCTCAATTCTGTGTCGCAACGGCGCCCAAAAAAGAAGCCCTATCAGAGATAGGGCTTCCTCGTCTCTGGCAGGTGGTCGAGAGACCACTCGAGACCGTACCACCGGGAGTTTAAATGTTAGTGATGATGTTACTGAACACGTTCCCAATGGCGGGTCCGAGCAGCGCCAAAATAACAATTACAACTACGGCTACTAAAACAAGAATCAACGCGTACTCGACCAAGCCCTGCCCTTTTTCCTTCGGTGCATAAAGCAATGTCCTCACCACCTTTCCGTTTCAATTTTGCCCTGTTTTTGCTCCAAGGCCCCCAAATTATAAGAAGGGGCCCCTTTGCCTACAATAGGACGAATCTCCGATCCTTTTACTACTCCTCGACCGGAACGGAGAACGTAACACGAGTACCTTCGCCCAGCTGGCTTTCAATCTCGAAACTGCCCCCTACCTGCTCGAGGCGATCCTTGTTCACTCGGAGACCGTGTGCGGCTCCTTCTTCCTCCATCACAGCTTCAACATCAAATCCCTTGCCATTATCTTCCACTGTAGCTCTCACCTGTGTGTCATCGAGATCTACCATGATCTTGACCTGGGTCGCCTGCGCATAGTCGCGCACATTCTGCAGCAGGGCCTGTACAGAGCGAAAGATCAATACCTCCCGATGAGCCTCGAGTCGCCGCTCTGTGCCAGTGACCACAACGTTGAGCTCCAACCCGGTTTTTTCTTTGAAGGCTTCTGAGTAGCGACGGATGGTCGGAACGATGCCCAAATCATCCAGCATCATCGGCCTGAGATCGAAAATGTAATCTCGGATTTTCGAGAAGGTTGAATTGGCAGAGGCCCTCAGATTGTTGAGCTCTTCGCGCGCCTTGTCTTGATCGGTATCGAACAAGCGCATAGCAATTTCGGTTTGCAAGATGAAGTTCGAGAGCGACTGCGCTGGGCCATCGTGGATCTGGCGCGAGATTTTCCGCCGCTCTTCTTCCTGCGCATCGATAATCTGCTCGATCACCGTTCCCATACCGGAATCCATTTCGGCGACTTCGTCGTGGGAGCGTCCCTCGAGCAAATTCGTTGTGCTTTGAATAAACTCCGCATAACGCTGCAGGGTTTCTTGGTCGCTCTCAAGCTTTTCGAGCTGCCCGCGCATTGTGAACAGCCGCTGTTGCGCATCCTGCGCAGCCTCATATGTGTTCCGGATGTCTTCACGCGGAACGGTATCAAAATTCGTTTCGATCTGTTTGAGGGTCGCAGCGATTGAGGCATTGCGCTGAGCCAGTTTTTCGACTTCTCCCTGGCTCTGCTCTACAAGCATCCCAATCTCTTTGTGCTCCTTGCGCACTTGCTCGAGCTCTTCTCGAGCAACCTCAAGGAACACCTCGATGGGGCTGAGCTCTTCTTGACTGAGCTCCTCTTGAGTTTCGGCTTCTGTCATGCGTTACTTGCGGGTGTCCTGCAGTCGAACCCATCCGTGTCGTAGTGCGTAGACCGCAGCCTGCGTTCGATCCTCGACGTCCAGCTTGTGCAGAATAGCGGTCATGTGATTCTTGACCGTCTGGTGGCTGATTCCAAGCTGGACTGCAATTTCCTTGTTGCTCAGTCCGCGGGTGACATACTGCAGGATCTCCATTTCGCGAGGAGAGAGCGGCGTAAATGCTTCAACGTCTCCATCGAGATGGGGTCGGCGGACGGTCTCGACGCCGCGTGAGAGCCATTGGTCAAGACCTGCCTGGTCGTAGACTTGATCGCCAACCACAAAGAAGCCTCTTGCTACGTTGCGGATCACATCGACCAGCTTACCCGGCTCGACGTCCTTTGAGCAATAGGCCGCCGCGCCTGCCTTGAATGCATGAAGAACTTGCTCGACGTCATCGTAGGCGGTTAACAGGACGATCGCGGTGCTGATGCGTTCCGCGACGATCTGCCGCGTTAATTGAATCCCATTCATGCTGGGGAGATTCACGTCGATTAAGGCAACCATAGGGAGCAGATCTCGGACGAGCTCTAACCCCTCGTCGCCATTGGTGGTCTCTGCGACGACCTCGATGTCCTTTTCGGAGTCGAGCACATTGCGAATGCCCTCCCGAAAAAGCGGATGATCGTCCACGATAAGAACGGTGACCTCTTTCATGGACTACCCTTCCCCTAGGATAATGGCGGCGAGTATAGCACAGCGCGGTTTTTTAGACAGTCGAGGAAATCAG
>CAYZXF010000098.1:0-1538 GCA_964482355.1 uncultured Anaerolineaceae bacterium
TCCGCCTCTGGCTCTTCGGTCTCTTTCGTTTCATCTTTGTCTCCGCCAGCGATCATGCCCCTCGCCGCTGCCACACCAGCAGCATCGCTTTCAGGCAGATTGTTCGCCTCAGATTCTTCTAATGGTTCGGCCTCTTGATCGCCCGCGCCCGCAAGAACGCCAGCCGTTATCCCGGCCGCCGCTGCTGCAAATCCCAAGCCGCTTGGCTCGGAGTCTTCTTCTGCCCGGGTATCAGTCTCCACATCTTCGAGAAACCCTGGATCAGGAAGTTCTCCGGAGCCATCCGGGGCCTGGATTTCCATCTCTTCACTAAGCTCTTTCTCGGCGGCCGCTTCAAAAGGCGGAGGCTCTCCCGGTTCTAACCATGATGGCAGTGGACCGGTTTGAGCTGGCTTGGCGCTTTCGGAAGTTTCATCCTCCGATTCTTCCTGCATCTCCATTCCCAGGGTAGTGGCCCACCCAGGCTGTCCTGGAGCTGCAGATGGAAGCGGTTCGCCCGCGACCCAATCGAGCCGTTCCAATTGGACAGCAGATTCCTCGATGCTCTTCGCGTCTGCGAGCCCAGATTCAACGAAGGCTGCATAGGGGTCTAAATTAGCCAGACGGCGGTGATACACGGCTGCTTCCTCGACGCGATCGCTCGCCTGCAAATTTGCGGCCAGAATGCGATTAGCCTCCGCGCAATACGGTAGCTTTTCCAGGATCTGATTGGACACCGAAATCGCGTCACTCCGCTGATCGGTTTGCCAGTACATGCTGGCAAGCAGTACCTGAAGGTCAGGCCGTTCAGCGTCTTCCTGCAGCGCGGATCGCAATTCAGCAATCGCCTGAGAGAATAGCTCGCCATGCGCGTACATGCGCGCCAACGCTCCCCTTGTAAGACGGACCTTGTGTGGCTCGAGGCCGTCGCGCCGGCTGATCAATCGCTTCATTTCTTGCTGAATGGCTGGATTGGAGGGGTTGGTCTCAAAGGCCCGCTCCATATGCCAGATCGCCGCGTCGAGGTTGCCTTCGTCCTCCCGGACGATGGCCATGCCAACATGCGAAACAAAGTCATCAGGGACGGCCGAGAGGACCCGCTGGAATATGTCGGCTGCGTCGCCGTAGCGTTTTGCTTCCAGGTAGGCTTTGCCTAGATGACGATAGGTTTCAAGATGTTTGGGGTAGGTCTGGAGGATGTAGCGACAGTGCGCGATGGCTTCTTCGAGCCGTTCTCGTTCGATAAGCTCGTCGATCTCTCTCCCGTAGGCGCGTAAAGATATATCTGGCACTCAGAAGCCTCTTTCAATCAGTATGACTCATAAGAATGCAATCCGCAAGACTTTGCACTTTCGGCGACCTTACGAAGCAAAAATTTGGCTGAAGCGCCACATCAAACGGCAGAGACCTTAATGTCAACCTCAGGCAGCAAGCACCTTGTTTGTATATCTCGTAGAAAGCTGACAACCTAGATTCCGCTAGAAAGCCCCTTTGCCACGAATCACAACCAGTGGAGTTCTCAGGAGGATCTTAATATCCAGCAAAAGCGAGTAGTTGTA
>CAYZXF010000099.1:0-2092 GCA_964482355.1 uncultured Anaerolineaceae bacterium
TGCTCCGATGACTTCGAAATATGGATTCTCGGTGGTGGCGCCGATAAGCGTAATCAGGCCTTGTTCGACATGGGGCAGCAGGGCGTCTTGTTGAGCCTTGTTCCAGCGGTGAACCTCGTCGACGAACAGAATGGTCCGCTGATTGTCATACTTGCGGCGCTCCTCGGCGGCTGCAATAACCTTTCGGAGTTCGGGCTTCCCCGCCAGCACCGCGGAGAGGTTTTCGAATACCGACGAGGTTGTGTTGGCAACGATCATTGCCAGAGTGGTCTTGCCGGTGCCGGGAGGGCCCCACAAGATGATCGACGAGAACAAGCGGTCGCTCTCAATCGCTCTGCGGAGCAGCCGTCCCTCCCCGACAATATGCTCCTGCCCCACGAATTCGGAGAGCGTCTTGGGCCTCATTCGCGCTGCAAGCGGGGCCTCCTCCGCAAAACGCTCACTCAAAGCGTGATCAAAGAGGTCCACAGGGCGCATGTCGCGCATTGTACCAGTCGCTATGATAAGATGTCCGCGTTTTGCAGGAACTAAATATTCAGCTCGCTTCCGCTTCGCCACGAAGGCTGGAATTGGTGCAACTAACCGGTTTGGAGGTGCGAGTCACGGCGGCGGATGTCGATGAGCGCAGGCTGCGGGACGAAGACCCGCAAGCTATGACGCGTCGATTAGCGCTGGCTAAGGCGAAGGCCGTGGATAGCAAAGGCGGGTTGGTTTTGGGGGCAGACACCGTCGTGGTCGATGGCACTGAAGTGCTCGGCAAACCGAAGGACTACGACGAAGCCCGAGAGATGCTTGAATCGTTGCGTGGCCGCAACCACCAGGTCATCACCAGCATCGCACTAATCGATCCGGATTCAGGGTTGGAGCTGGTAGATACTTGTAAAACCAATGTTCCGATGCGACAGTACAGCGACTCGGAGCTCGAGCATTTCCTGGCGAACGGTGGCCCGCTGGATAAGGCCGGGGCCTATGCCATTCAAGATAAGAGCTTCGTGCCGGTCGACAGGGATCAAATGAAGGAATGCTTCGCGAACGTAATGGGGCTGCCCCTGTGTCACGTGGCGCGCAATCTCCCTGTGGTGGCACCGGCGGATGTGCCGGCTGCATGCCAGACTCACACCGGTTATCAATGCCCGATTTACTCAGATGTGCTCGAGGGAAATCTGTGAGACCGTTTTCACTCGGGAATTCCTCCGGCACGCGCGTGATTTTTATGAAGCCAACTGTGCGCCATCTTTTTGCGAATGCTCCACGGATCCTCGTGAAGCCTATAGCGCTTTGGGTGTTCGCCCTGGTTCTCGCCGCCTGCGGAACGCCTGAGCCTTCCTCGCCGGGTCCGCCCACGGAACTTCCAGAGCCGTTGATACTGACCGATTCGGCTCCCGACCCCGAGCAAACCGCGCGCGATTACCTCGATGCCTGGAAGGTGCGCGATTACGACAGTATGTACAACATGCTCAGCCCGCTGACCCAGGATGGGATCACGCAGGAAGCCTTCGCAGAACGATACGACGAGATCTGGAAAAGCGCGGCACTTACCGGGCTGGACTACGAAATCGTTTCGTCCTTCGTTCTGAACCCGCGTCTATCTCAGGTTCGCTTGCAAACCGCGCTGCACAGTCTGGCGGCCGGCGATATCAATCGCGATCTCCAAATGGACCTGACGCTGGTTGATGATGCCTGGACAGTCGCCTGGAGCGATGGCTTGATCCTTCCGGAATTGGAAAACGGCAGGAACTTGTTTCTGGACGTCGTCACCCCCACTCGGGCTAACATCTACGATCGGAACGGGTTGGCCTTAGCGGCTGATTCGGAAGCGGTCGCGCTATGGATCGTTCCCAATCAAATCGGCGATGAGGATGCGGAGCTCGCTATGCTCAGCACGCTCAGACGACTGTTGGACTACCCCTCTAACGACTCGATCCAATTCCTATACGATCAAATCCGAGGTACCGACTTCCGTGTCAACTTGGGAGAGGTGCCGCTCGAAGCGTTCCAACAGGTGCAGGGCACCCTCGCAAGCGTGGGTGGCGTGCAGTGGGGCAACTACGACACGCGCCTGTATTTCGAAGGCGGACTAGCGCCCCATTCT
>CAYZXF010000100.1:0-2478 GCA_964482355.1 uncultured Anaerolineaceae bacterium
TGGGGATCTCGCTTGAGATCGCCAGTATCCGGACCTTCTGTACTACGTCCGGAGCCTCTTCCCGGATTCCCGACCGGGCATCTAGCACACGCATGCCACCGCAGAATAATCGGTTATCTTCATTGACCGCGCATTCCGCTAACAAATCATCGGGAATGTCCGGCGGATCGCCCAGCGCCCAGGTGCCTTCGGGCAGCAGCGGCGGGCTGAAGAACGTAGTCGCAAAGTCGACCTCGCCCAGGTATACCGCGCGAGCTGACGCCGTGTGACCGCCCGTTTCCACCCGTTCGCCTGGAGTGATTCCCAGATCGGTTAGCTCAGCAAGTGGCACCAGGTATCCGGAGGTCGAAGAGGTATCGCCGTACCCCCAGGTCTTGCCTTCCAGATCCGCTAGGGTCTGGATATCGCTGTCGCGGGCGACGATATACTGCGCCCAGTAAACGTTCCAACCGAAGCGTGACGAAGCCAGACCAGGCTCGACACCACAGAGGGCGTTAGCCAGTGCGTAGCCCATGGCAGGGATAAACCCGACCGTGTTAGTCGGGGAAGCGCACATCTCTTCCAGGGTCGCAGCGTACGAGGTTGGTACGCTCACTTCGAAGACCATCCCGGTTGCGTCGCCGAACATCTGCTCGAGGGCGTCTCCACTCTCGACCATGAAGTCAACGTTGACGGAGGGCACGAACAGCAGCTGGATGGGATTATCGTCTGTGCCGAGGTCGCCAGTCGGCGGGTACTCAGGAAAGAAGATCACGTCGTAGTCGACGACGAAGTCCGGACCGAACCACTTGAGGTTGATCTCCTGCATCGTGCCGTCGCCGATCATCTCAGCGATGGCCGCATTGATGGGATCGACCAAGTCGCTTCCCAGCGGGAAGATGAATCCCAGCGCATCGCTGGAAAGCGAATCGCCGATGAACTTCAGCTGGTCACGGTTGGCGCCCAGATAGCCAAGGCCCGCGGTTTCGTCGATGATCGTACCGTCGACGTCACCGGAAATCACGGCCTGCACGACAGGGGCGAATTCATCAAAGACAATGATTCGATCCGCACCGACCAATTCCTCTGCGACCGCATAGTTGGTCGTCCCGATTTGCTCGGAAAGGAGGTAGTCGGCATTGGCGGCGAAATCCTCCGGGCCCGAGAAGCGGTCTTCATCAGCCCGAACCAGTAATCGCTGCTCGGTGGCAACATAGCTGTCCGAGAAGGCGACGACCTGGGCCCGCTCTTCCGTGATCGTGATGCCATCAGCAGCCATGTCAAATTGACCATCGGCCACTGCGGCGATCATAGGATCCCAGGAGAATTCGACCCATTCCGGCGTGCAGTTCAGGCGCGCGCAGGCTTCGTTGATAAAGTCGTAGTCCCATCCGTCCGCCTCGCCGCTGCCATCAAGCAGGATGAAATTGAAGGGCAGATAGGCATTCTCGGTCGCGATCGTTATTACCCGGCCGCCAAGGTCCGGGAGAGTTGAACTAGGTTCTTCCACTTCCGGCAGCGTTACGGGCACTGGCTCCTCTGTGGCCGTCGAACAAGCCGAAACGACCATGGCGCCCAAAATTAACAAGCTAAGAAGAAACACAGGTCTCTTCACGTTTATCTCCTCCTACTAAAATGCGTGTGGTTTTTTCAACAGTATTACAGGCGTTTGCAAAGAGAAATTACTCCGAATTTCCACCTCCTCATGGTTGGGTATTGTACGATTACTTGTTTTTACGATCCGTATCTTCTTCCAGAGTGGGAATTCTACCCTGACTTGAGCCGGCGTTCCATAAACTTGACGCCTGCGGAGAGAACCAGCGTCATGGCGAGATACACGAAGGCGAGCGAATAGTAGGCTTCCGGGAATTTGAAAGAGGCCGCCGCATACTTCCTGCTCAATTGCGTGACTTCGGCCACTCCAATCACCGATACAAGCGATGATTCTTTCAGCATGGCGATGAAATCATTCCCTAATGGCGGCAAGACGCGACGGATTGCTTGCGGCAAGATAATAAGCCGCAGCGCCTGAAACCGTGACAAGCCGAGTGATTCTGCGGCCTCAATCTGTCCCCGCTCGATGGACTGGATTCCGGCCCGGAATATTTCGGACGAGAACGCTCCATAGCTGATGGCCAGCGCAATGATGCCTCGGACAACGAATGGGATGTCGCGCACGCTGAGTCCGTTGAGGAAGTTCTCGCTGGACAAGACGCCCGCGCTGGCCAAGGCATCTCCGAGATTGTTTAGCACTCCGACTCCCAGCGGTATGAGGACCAGCGCCCAGATAAAGAGTTGCACGATAATTGGAATACCGCGTATGACCTGCACATACAGGGCAGCTGCGTTTTTGGCGAAGATGTTGCCAGAAAGTTGGCCGAGGGCTGTAACCAAGCCCAATACGATAGCGATCGAATACGCCGATAAAGTAACGATGATCGTGAGGCGAATACCGACCGCGATGAATTTTATGATCTCGTTGTAGGTCTCATCCGTCAC
>CAYZXF010000101.1:0-9974 GCA_964482355.1 uncultured Anaerolineaceae bacterium
ACTCTCACAGGGCGAGAGCCTCTTCCCGCGCCGCCAAACGGCATACGGTCGCCTTTCAGCTGCATCTTTAATTAGGCCTCGGTTTCTTCGGGAGGGTCGATCAGGCCGCAACGAATGAGGATTTCTTCCGCGTTGCCCGTAGCGACCTCGCTGTCGGGCACACCAGTGATCAGGGCCTCGGATAGATCTACAGCCAAATCGCACTGACCTCTTTCAGCGAGAGCCAAACCATACATTGAGTAGACATCCACGATCAGTGGATCGCCTGGATCCAAAGGCAATCCTGCTACCTGAATCCCTTCTAAATACGAGCCGCCGTGGATGGCCAGCGCGAGCGATTTAATGGAGGAGTCGTAATCAGCGTTCTTGTAATACATTCTCCCGAGGTCGCCGTGAAGCCGAGAATCGGATGGTTCAAGGTCGACCGCACTTCGCGCGTATTGGCTGGCTTTTCCAAACTCGCCATCGCGCGCATAGGCTTGAGCGATCAACCTCAGGGGGATCACATCCTCCGGGGCCAAAGTGCTGGCGCGGATGTAGCTGTCGACTGCGGATTGACTGTCCCCGTTGTTGAAATACATATTCCCCATGGCGATGTGGATTAACGCCAGGTTCGGGTTGATACGCAACGCATTCTGGTAAGCCTCGAAGGCAAGATCGTAGTTTCCGGTTCGCTCCCATACATAGCCAACCGCCCGCTGCGCCTCCAGCAGATTTGGATTTAGCTGAACTGCCAACTGCGCCTGCTCCCCGGCCTGTTGAAAGGCAGTCACGTTCTCGTCGATGAGAACTTCAGCGTAATACGCCCGAACAAGCGCTGAATTCGGATCGAGTTCTACTGCCTTTTCGACTTTTTGAAGGGCCTCCAGAATGTCTGCAGATTCGGGTTCGGATTGCGATTGGAAATCGAGCGCCCAACCCAGCACCGCGTTCGCCAACGCAGAGTTAGGATCGAGCAGCAACGCGTTGCTGGCGTTGGTGACGGCATCCTCGTATCTCCCGGCAAATACCTGGATTCGGGCTAACTCCGTGTAGTAATCGTCTTCCTGCGGATTAATGGCGATCGCTTCATGATAGGCCTGCTCCGCCTGCGCGAGCTTGCCGGCCTGAAAGAGGCTATCCGCCTCCAGAATGATCGTTGCGGGGTTGCGGGTAGGAATGGGGGTAACAACAAATAGCGGCGGCGTTTGAGGCACGACCACACGCTCTACGTAAATCACTGTGGCGATGAGCAACAATAAAAGCGCGACGCGCCACGGGCTAGACCGTCGGGGGCGTCGCTTTTTAGTATTCCACTTGCTTCCGCTGAGATGCATGGCGGTGGGTGATGATACCACCCACAAAATTTTAGCGGCAAGGACGAGGGGGTGGTTGACAACGGTATAATGCCGCCCGTGCCACCAGAAGGGGATTCCAGCTCTCGCTCATCCTGGCGCCCGCTGCTATGGGCGCTCCCTATCGCCCTGCTGCTACTGGGTCTCGCGGCTGTGGTGGGATACTTTGTCGGGCAATCTGAGCGTGACCAAGCGGAAACAGAGCAAGTAAGCTCCATCGTTCAGGAGCAGTTCGCTCTTGGACTGATCGACCTGGATGAGGAACGCTATGACGTCGCTCGCCAGCGGTTTGAGTACATTATTCAACTGAATCCTTCTTTTCCTGAAGCCCCGGAGCGCCTGGCGGAAGCACTTCTTGGGCTCAGCGAGCCTATCGCAGCTCCAACCTCGCCCGCCGTGACGCCGACGCCGAACCTCTCCCCGGTTCAGGACATCTTCGACCAGGCTCAAGCAGCATTTGAGGAGGGCGACTGGGATCTAACGATCTCGCATCTTCTTGCCATGCGAGCCAAAGACAGCGAATTTCGAGCGGTCGAGGCCGATGGATTGATGTACGCCGCTTTACGCAACCGCGGTATCCGCAGGATATCCCAGGACAAATTGCTGGAAGAAGGTATCTACGACCTGAGTCTTGCGAAAAGCTTCGCACTCCTTGACGAGGATGCAAACAACTGGCGAAGCTGGGCGCAGCTTTACCTGACCGCAAACAGCTTTTATGGCCTCAACTGGGAACAGGCCGCCTTTTATTTCGAGGTAGTCTATTCGGTAGCCCCAGGTATCCGCAATGACGTCGCATGGAAGTATGCCCAGTCGTTGACGATGTTTGCCTTACTGCTGGTTAGCAGCGGAGATCCTTGTGCTGCGGAGGAATTGTTGGACGTCTCGCTTGAGGTCATCATCAACGAGGATCTCGAACCCACGGCGACGGCCGTCCGCAACGCGTGCCGGACCGCGACCGCCCCGCCTCCTGCACCGCGGCCCACTGCCACATTGGAAGGAACAGAATTGGTTCCTGCAACTGAAACTCCCACGCAAGAGGAATGATGATGGATAACTTCGGTTTACTCACCATCGCCTTCTGGCTGCACATGGCGGCCACGATCGTGTGGATCGGCGGACTGTTCTTCCAGGCCGTCATCGTAAATCCGGCGCTTGAGCGCTTCCCAGACCAGCGCGGCCGCCTGGCGATGGATATGCGGCGTCGGTTCCAACCGTTGGCCTGGCTGAGCCTTTTTGTGCTCATTGGAACCGGGTTGCTCCAGATGTCAGGCAATCCAAACTATGTAGGGTTGTTTTCCATTTCCAACCCCTGGTCACGGTCTATTTTGGCGAAGCACGCTGCGATCGGGATAATGGTCCTGGTGGCCGTCTACCAGACCTGGGTGCTGAACCCTCGCCTGTCCCTTCTGGCATTGAAGCAGGAAGCAGACGCCTCAGATAAAGTTGCTGGCGATATTTCCCGCTTGAACCGCGTGAGTTTGGCATTCGGCATCCTCGTGCTCGGGCTCACAGCGCTAGCAAGAACTGCCTGAATATCCCTCAGTGCCCACGGGCATACAACTTGCATCATTGTGAGCGGAGGCCGAATGCTATTGCAGTTGTCGCTCTGGGCCGGGATCGTAGCGCTCTTCCTCGGGATTTCCGGGGCGGTGGGTCTATTCACCCGCCAGGCGAAGATTGGAAAAGGCGACGCGAAGAATGGGTTGCTTGTCGCTTCTTATTCGATTGCTCTCTTCATCCTCACCTCGGCTCTCGTGCTATCGATGGTTGATTGGTCGGTCGCCATGCGAGGCATGATACTGGCGCTTGGGGCAGCTGCGGTTTGGGCAGCCTACACTCGGCCAGTTTGGATTCCAGAGTTCGCATGGCAGCGCACTTTCGCGCATCGCTACCTTGCGGGCGCGATGGCGTTAGCCGCACTCTGGGGGATTGGCCAGGCTATGGCCGGGTCCTCGGCAGCGCCACTACTAATTTCGATTTCGGCGATGGCAGCCGCAGCTGCCTCGTCAGGCACTTCACTAAAGACATCCTCGATCGACGCAAGCTAGCCGCCACTCAAATTCCCAAATTCTGAGTGAGGTAAAATGACTCGCCCGGACTTCCCGAGGCGACTCAAGGTACCTCATGTTCGAACTCATCTTCTTAGGCACATCGGCTTCAGCCCCTTCTGTACACCGCGGGCTTAGCGCCCACATTGTCAGCTTCCGCGACTATCGCATCCTCATTGACTGTGGTGAGGGCACCCAACGCCAGATCCTCCGATCGGGGATCGGTTTCAGACGGCTCAATCGAATACTCATCACGCATGGCCACCTGGACCACATCCTGGGGCTGGCTGGGCTGCTTTCCACCTTCGCCCGATGGGAAGCGGTCGAAGAGCTGGAGATCTGGGGCAGTGCCTGGGCGCTGGAACGCATTCACGATCTGCTGTTCGGCGTGGTCCTCCGCGGGGCGCGTCCACCGGTGAAAATTGATCTCACGCCTATTGAACCGGGCATCTTGATCGAAGATGAGCATTTTCAACTCTCGGCGTTCCCAGTGGAGCATCGCGGGCCTGGAACGTTCGGCTTTTCCTTCGAGCAGACGGCCCGCCGCCCATTCCTGCCGCAGCGCGCAACGGAGCTTGGCGTTCCTGTTGGGCCTGTGCGACGTGAACTCGTTCGAGGCAAGAGTATTGAACTATCGGATGGGACTGAGGTTAAGCCCGAGCAGGTCCTGGGACCGCCCCGGCGAGGCACACGCTTGATTCATGTGGGGGATTGCGGCAGCACCGAAGGCCTTCTCAAGCAATGCGAGGGAGCGGATGGCCTGGTGATTGAAGCGACCTATCTCGAATCGGAGGCGGAGCTAGCCAGGAATTTTGGACACCTTACTGCCCGTCAAGCAGCAGAGCTCGCCAAGCAGGCTGGTGTGGGGCATCTGTATCTTACACATATATCGCGGCGCTATAGGGAACAAGAGGTTCGTAAAGAAGCCCAGTCAATCTTTCCAAACGTTACCGTTGCACGTGACTTTGACCGGTTCAAGATTCGGCGCGACGAACAAGCTTCGACCCCGTAGAGCGTGTCTCAGGGGTCTCCTACTGCGGCAGTTCCACGCACGTTAAAGCCGGTCAAGGAATCCACGGGTTCATTCCAATCCACTTCAATGCTGTCAACCTTTGCGGCGGGCGGACCGTTCTGAGACCATTCCAGAACCTGCTCGATGTTTGCCTTCTCCCCTTCGAAGACCGCTTCCACTCTACCGTCCTCAAGATTGCGCACCCAGCCTCGCAGCCCGTGCTTGAGCGCTTCATGATAGGTGAAATAGCGGAAGCTAACCCCCTGCACGCTCCCAGAGATATAAGCGTGTGCTCGGCTATCAGCCATGTCCGTCCCTTCCACTTGGTCTTAGAATCCGCTCGCAGAACTTACGGCGTGATGAACCCCGCATTCCCAGCCAGGATCAACAAGGGGCCCGGCAATACTCCGAGAAGAATGGTTGCCAGGGCCGTCAAGCCTACCGTGCGATTCAGCCATCCCTCAGATCGAGTTTCGGGCTCTCCAGATCGCATGTACATCATCACCACTACCCTCAGGTAATAATACGCGGAAACCAGAGAGGTCACAACGCCGACGAGCGCCAAACCGATCATTCCGGCCTCAATCGTCACGCTGAAGACCAGAAACTTGCCGATAAATCCTACCGTCGGTGGGACTCCGATGAGCGACAGCATGAAGATTGCCATCGCGAGCGCAAGCGCTGGACGACGACGCCCCAGGCCAGCGTAATCTTCGATCAACAACCCACGGCCCTCCGATCGCTCCACCGTCAGGACTACCGCCCAGGCTCCCAGATTTGAGAATAGGTAGGCGAACATGTAGAACAAGGCCGCGCTAACAGCATCATCCGCAACGCGGGGATCGGAGGCCGCGGCAAGCGCCATCAGTAGATAACCAGCATGCGCGATGCTCGAATAGGCGAGCATGCGCTTGATATTCGTTTGCGCGATCGCAGCCACATTGCCCCAAATCATGGTTGCAGCAGAGACGGCAATCACGACCGGGCCCCAGGCCTGCGCAAGACCTGGTAAGGCCGCAATGAATATCCGCAACAGCGCTGCAAAGCCCGCTACTTTCGCTCCAACGGACATGAATGCCACCGCGGCCGATGGGGCGCCCTCATATACGTCCGGAGTCCACATGTGGAATGGAACCGCGGCGACCTTAAATCCCAGGCCTACCAGAAGCATGGGCACCGCGATGATCAGCAAAGTCGGATCGGCGTGATTTCCACTGATCGATTGAGCAACGCCGGCCATGTTGGTGGTTCCTGTGGCTCCGAAAATAAGTGCGATTCCATACACCAGAAAGGCGGAGGAGAAGGCGCCCAGGATGAAGTACTTCATCGCCGCTTCTTCCGAGCCCTTTTCTGGGCGTGCGAAACCTGACATGACGTAAAGCGGCAGCGAAAGCAGCTCAATGGCCAGGAAGATCAGAATGAGATCTCCAGCCAGGCTCATCAGGAGCATTCCCGCCACCGTGAACATCATGAGCGCGTAGTACTCACCACGCTCCATGTGCATCCGGCGGAGATAGTCGTAGGCGACCGCAATACCCAACAACGCGGTGGCTAATATTACGATCTGCAGGAAATCGGAGAAGCTGTCGGCCACAATCATTCCATCGAAAGCGACCTGATGACTTCCGAAGCGAGCGATCACCGCTACCAACGCAAGGGTCACGCCTACCGCACTCAAGATCGCGATGGTGCCCTTGTTGGAGACAAACAAGTCGACCATGAGCAGCACGATCGCCCAAATGGAGATGATCAGAAAAGGAAGCGCGGGGAGCAGGTCGGAAGCACTCATGGCATCGCGATGGCTGCGGTGTGCACTAATTCCACTAGCTTCTCGACTGAAGCTTCGGTCAGCCCAAAGAACGGCCGAGGATACAGCCCGATCCAGAATATCAAGATCACGATTGGTACTAGCGTCATCAGCTCTCTCCGACTGATATCCGGGAGATGCTTATTCTTGTCGTTGTCCAGTGGCCCCAAGAAAAGTTTCTGAAACATGTAGAGCAAATAAACCGCAGTTAGGATAATGCCGAAGGCGGCGAACACCGTGAACCACACGGAGCCAATCGCAGTGGACCCCCACGACCCGACCAGGATGGTGAACTCGCCTACAAAGCCATTCAGCCCGGGAAGGCCCATGGAGGAAAGAGTTACGATCAACGTCAGCCCGGCAAGAACTGGCATTACCTTCCACAGGCCGCCAAAGGCATTCAGTTCCCGCGTATGGCGCCGTTCGTAGATGATCCCTACAATCAAAAAGAGTGCTCCGGTGCTTAAACCATGATTGATCATTTGCAGGATGCCGCCCTGCAAACCCTGAAGATTGAGCGCAAACAATCCCAGCATGACAAATCCGAGGTGGCTCACCGATGAGTAAGCCACCAATTTCTTAAGATCTTTTTGCGCGTATGACACGGCCGCGCCATAGATGATCCCGATCACCGCAAGCAGTGCCACCCATGGCGCCAATCGGATGGAAGCATCCGGAAACATTCCCAGGTTAAAACGAAGGAATCCATAGGTGCCCATTTTCAGAAGCACGCCGGCAAGGATCACTGAGCCTGCGGTCGGAGCCTCCACGTGGGCGTCGGGCAACCAGGAGTGCAACGGCCACATCGGCACCTTGATGGCGAACGCTGCAGCAAATGCCAGGAATAGCCAGAACTGCACGTCGGCCGGAATCGCCTGCGCTTCGATCAAATCCGGGACCGCAAACGTGCCGGCATCCAGCCCAAGCCAGATGATAGCCAAAAGCATGAGAATCGAACCGGCCATGGTGTAGAGGAAGAACTTGACGGCGGCATACATGCGGTTTTCCCCGCCCCAAACGCCGATCAAGAAATACATCGGTACCAGCGTAAATTCCCAGAAGATATAGAAGAGAAATAAGTCCATGCCGAGGAAGACGCCCACCATGCCAATTTCGAGCAGCAGGAAAAAGATCATGAATTCCCGTACTCGATCCTCAATGGCGTTCCAGGTGGAGATAATGGCCAGAACGGTGAGGAAGGTCGTGAGCAGAACCAACAGTATGCTGAGCCCGTCCACGCCGAGGAAGTACTCGATGTGTAGATCGCCAATGCTGAACCAAGGCACTCTAACAACCATCTGTAGATCCGGATCGCTTGGGTCAAACGCCGCCAGCATCACCAGTGAAAGCACAAAGGTGACAATGGCCGTGATAAGCGCTGTCCAGCGTACGGTCGATTCCTTCTCCTTACGAAGGAACAGCAAGACGACAATGCCTACCAGCGGAGAAAATGTTACGAGGGTGAGGATCCAAGCTTCCATATGGTTTCCCTGATCTTTAGCGCAACAGTAAGTAGCTCACTACAAGCACTAGTCCAATGAGCACCGCGATGGCGTAGTTGCGCACATACCCGGTCTGCAATGTCGCCAGCCCGCCGGCGCCCCTGCGCGTGAGCACTCCCAGGCCATCAAATCCGCGGTCGATAATTCCAAGATCAAATGCACGCGCCAGCCAGTTCGTGCCTCGTACGAAGTATTGAGCGATCACAGTATCGTGCACCCAATCGTGTAAGAATCGCTCGTCAACCAGTTCTGCTAGCCAGCGCGTGAGCGAGATATATCGGCTAACGATCAGCCAGTCATAAAATTCATCAACCCACCAGCGGGCGCGGATCGCGGTCCATACCGGACCCAGCTTCGATTGCAGCGGATCCTTCCCGCGCGATTTTATTGGGCGGCGGCCGTAAACGAGCCAGGCCAGTCCAATAGAGATCAGTGCCAGGATGGTGGTGAAGATCGCGATCGCAGCAATGAATTCAGGTTCGTGAATTCCATCCAATGTGTCTTCGAGAAAGTGTGTAAGCGGTAGCAGGCCAGGTCCATTGATAAGGCCGCCGCCCACCGCCAGAATGGCCAGCGCTACAAGCGGAGCCACCATAATGTTCGGGCTTTCCTTTGCCGCTTCCGCGGCCTTCGATCGTGGCTCGCCGAAGAAAACCATGATGATCTGGCGAGCCATGTAAAAAGCTGTCAGGAAGGCGGAGATCACCAGCGCCCAGTAGACAGCCGGGCTTACCAGCGAGGCATCGGCAAGGATTTCGTCCTTTGAGAAAAAGCCAGCCAGCGGCGGAATTCCAACCAGTGCCAGCGCGCCGACGAGATACACCCAGAAGGTGGCCTTCATCCTCGTTCGCAGGCCTCCCATGTTGCGCATGTCGTTCGGATTGAAATTGTCGTTGTGAGAGTCAGCATGGTGATGGCCATGCTCCACTCCCTGGATCACGGAGCCAGCCGAGAGAAATAGCAGTGCCTTGAAAAAGGCATGCGCCACAAGATGGAAAATAGCCGCTACATAGGCCCCGATCCCCACCGCGGCGATCATGAAACCTAATTGACTGATGGTGGAATAGGCGAGAACGCGCTTGATGTCAAATCTGGCTACCGCAATGGTGGCCGCAAAGAGCGCGGTTGCGGCACCGACAATGGCAATAATGTCTGGAGTTATGGTGGCCAACTCGAGCAGTACCGCATTGCGTACGAGCATATAAATGCCGGCGGTCACCATGGTGGCGGCATGGATGAGAGCCGAGACCGGTGTCGGGCCGGCCATCGCATCTGGCAGCCAGACAAAGAGTGGGATTTGGGCCGACTTGCCGGCCGCCCCAACAAATAGAAAGAACGTGATAGCGGTAGCCGCGGTGGCGGCTGCGGGACCCATGAAGACCGCTTCGTGAAATACCTCCTCGAAGGTCAGGGTGCCGAAGAACCAGAACGTGATGAGCATGGCGATAATGAATCCGAAGTCGCCAATGCGGTTGACGACGAAGGCCTTCTTACCCGCCAGCGCGTTCCCGATTCCGTCCTTGCCCTTTTCGTACCAGAAGCTGATCAGCAGGTAGGAGCACAAGCCGACGCCTTCCCAGCCGACGAACATCGTGAGGTAGCTGTTGCCGGTGACCAGCAGCAGCATGGCCGCCATGAAGAGGCCAAAGTAGATGAAAAACCGCGGGTAACGTGACGGATCGCCCTGGAAGCGGACATCATCGTGCATGTAGCCGGTGGCATAGATATGAATCAGTCCTCCGACACCGGTGACCATCAACAGCATGGTGACGGACAATGTGTCGATTTGGAGAGCCCATTCAACCTCAAGCTGTCCGACGACGATCCACTCTGCGATGTGAACCGTGCTGCCTTCGGGTTCCATCCCCAGCGCTATCAGCTGAAGAAGAGCAACCACAAACGCCAGTCCAACCGCCGCGCTGGCTACGATCCCCACCCCGCGCTCTCCGATGCGGCGACCGACGATCAGGTTGATCAACAACCCCAGAAGCGGGAAGATGATCAGCAGCGGGGCCAGGCTAAACAGGGATTCTGCGGTCATCCCTTGAGATCGCTCACCAGGTCTACGTCGATGCTGCTCCGATTACGGTAAATGGAAACAATCAGCGCAAGACCGACAGCTACCTCAGCCGCCGCGACCGCAATAACAAAAAATACGAACACCTGGCCTCCGAGAACATCCCTGGATCGCGCAAAACCAACGAAAGCCAGGTTGGCTGCATTCAACATGAGTTCCACTGACATAAACATCACGATGGCGTTTCGCCGTAT
>CAYZXF010000102.1:0-14616 GCA_964482355.1 uncultured Anaerolineaceae bacterium
GGCGCCCCGAGGCTGATCCACAGCCCAACCAAGCCATAGCGGACAAATCTAAATACTGCGTACAGTGATTCACCTTCTCCCGGGAAGATGATGCGCAAGCCGAAGAAGACTGCTGCAACAACGGCCACCCCCAGGAGAAAGCGCACGGCTCGCTTCCAAAACCGGCCGCCTGCATCGAAATCCAGATACCGAACTCCCAGCGCCACTCCGACCGCAATTCCAGCGAACGCGCCGGTGACTTGAACCATGACGTCATTTGGCTGTATCGCAAGAAGCAATGCTGGCAGCGAGAGCGCCAACAAGATCTGAACCGCCAGCGAGAGCCTACCGAGCCATTTCTCGACTCGCTCTCCCAGAACAATGTAGAGACTCAAGATCACGATCCCGATTGCCCACCCCGCAAGTACGTCTGACGGGAAGTGAACTCCCAGGTAGATGCGCGATAGACCAATGAGCAGCATCAAGAGAATCGCCGCCACCCAAGCCCATGCTGTTGAAATCCAATCGGCTATCACGCCCCAGAACACAATCGCGTTCTGGGAATGACCGCTTGGGATTCCATAACCTTCCGCCTGGTCAATGCAGAGATCCGGCCTTGGCTCACAGGGTCGAGGCTGCATGAGCGCGTTCTTAAGCGCCTCGTTGATGTAGCTCGAGAGAAGCAGCAGGATGCCGAGCCTAGCGCCCAGCCTGTAGTTCACGCTCCAGATAAAAATGGGGGCAAGCAGCAAATAAAATTCGGCGTTGCCGAGGAATGTAACGCCCTGGAAGAATGCGTCCAAGGCAGGCGATCGAATGATTTGGATCGCGACGATGACTTCAATGCCCCACTCGAGAATTGGATCCAAATTTTGCTCCTTTCAAAATAAGCGGCCACTCATCGATATACTACGTATCGATTGCCTAGCTGCCTTTTGGACTCATGCACGGTTGGGAGTGTCTGGCTGAGTGAGTGAATGAGGGCGCCAGGGAACGGATTGGAGCTGGTCGTTCCTACTAATAACAACCATCGGCGAGAGTAGAGGTTGCGCATCATATTTCCATCAAATTCCGGTGCTTCTCGATCTTCAGGTTAGTCCAAGTCCACTCAATTTAAATCTCCTTCGCTACTAACACCGCGATTCTGTGTTTCAAGGGATGGACCGCTTAAGCATGAGACTAGCCTGGGTGTGTCAACCAATCATCTGCGATAGCGTTATGCGTTCATTGGCTCATAGCGCCATGAACGGATTCGCCCTTAGCCAAACCATCAATCATCCCCTTTCATCGCCGCCAATCCCTCAAACTCGCGGATGCTAGAAGTAAGGCTCCTCGGTCAATTCAGCCTCCAACGCGACGGTAAACCGCTGGAGATCCCCTCGCGCCCCGCACAATCCCTTTTTTCGTATTTGATCCTGAATCCCGAGGTCAGCCACAGGCGTGAGCGACTGGCCGGATTGTTCTGGCCGGACTCGTTGGAATCCAGCGCCCGAAACAACCTGCGCCAGGCGCTGTGGCGTATCCGAAAGTCAATCGAAGACGAAAATCACCAATACATCACTTCTGATCGCTTCCATGTGGCATTTGACCCTGATTCGGAAACCTGGCTAGACGTCGACATTTTGATGCAGGAGCTGGAAGAGAATGCACCGGTTGAAGAGTGGGTCGCGGTTTACAAAGGCGAATTACTGCCGGGTTTCTATGATGATTGGGTGGTACCTGAACGCGAGCGAATGCGGATCGCATTTGAGCAGCGCGGAGAAAAGCTGCTGGCTCATCTGGAGCAACGCAGTCGCTGGAATGAGCTGTTGGATTGGGGCGAGAACCTTATCGCACGGGCAGGTGCTCTCGAACCTGCCTTCCGAGCCATCATGCTTGCCTATTTCGAATTAGGGGACAGCGCAAAGTCGGTGGCGACCTACCAGCGCTGCGTTGAGGCTCTCGAAGATTACGGCGTTGAACCTTCAGTCGAAACCAAGCAGCTACTCGAACGAATTTCGCTCGGCAAGCGTGAGCTGCTTCACGACGCGCCTGAAACCGAACCCGAGCCCCCCGGTTTCCTCGATGTGCTCGCAGACCGAGAACGTGCACCTTTTTTTTCTCGGCAGAAAGAGCTAGAGAAACTCAGCCAGCGGCTGAAAGCCGTGCTCGGCGGCACGGGACAGGTGATCTTCATCGCCGGCGAGGCCGGTAGCGGAAAGACTGCCCTCATGCGCGAATTCACCAGCCGCGCCCATGCAGAATATGAACATTTGCTGGTAGCCAGAGGTGAGTGCAATGCCGTGACCGGCCCCGGAGACCCCTACCTACCTTTTCGAGATGTTTTCGGTTGTTTAATCAGCGACCTTGAATCACGCTGGTCAAGGGGCGCTCTATCTTCTTCCGAAGCTCGACGGGCATGGGAAACCATACCCGTAGCTGCGCGGGCACTGTTGGATCAGGGGCCGGATCTCAATAGTGGCTTGGTGTCGTTAGCCTGGATCAGTTCGGTCGCATCGCTGAACGAAGCCGTCGATGATCGTTTGAGACTGGAGATCAGGCGACACGCGGAGACAGAAGCTTTCGGCGAACCCAGCGCAGATCGGTTCCAATCGGGTCTGTTCGATGAGAGCACCGCCGTATTTGGCAGCATCGCGGCTGAGCATCCGCTCGTTATCGTCCTCGACGACCTGCAGTGGGCAGATCTGGGGTCGCTCGACTTACTATTTCACCTCTGCCGCCAAATCAAGACCCTTTCGATATTCGTATTGTGCGCCTTCCGTCCTGACGAGGTCGCGCTCGGCCGCGATGGGGCTCCGCACCCGCTCGCTAAAATCATCGGAGAGCTAAAAGGAGCATTAGGCGAGATCGAAATCGATCTTTCTTCAACGGGTGAGGAAGGTCGAGCCTTTGTCGATGCGTTAGTTGACAGCGAGCCAAACGAGCTAAATCAGGCATTTCGCAGCGCCCTGTTTGAGCAGACAGGCGGACATCCACTGTTTACGATCGAGATGCTGCGCGAGCTGGAGGGGAAAGGCGACCTGGTTCAGGATCCGGAGGGGCGTTGGATCCAGGCCGCTCCGCTTGACTGGGGAAAATTGCCAGCAAAGATAGAAGGCGTTATCGAGGAGCGGGTGGGTCGCCTAGAGCCGCGGCTTCTAGACCTGCTAAGCATCGCCAGCGTCGAAGGAGAAACCTTTACCGCCGAAGTTGTGGCGCCTGTGATGAAAGTGGAAGAGCGAGTCCTGCTCCGCGTCTTGAGCCAGGAGTTAGATCATCGCCACCGTCTGACGGTGGCAAAGGGCACAAGCCGTCTCAATGAGAGGCGCCTCTCTCTCTACAGTTTTCGGCACCGATTGTTTCAACGTCACATTTACAGTCAGCTCGACGCAGCAGAGAAAATCTACCTGCATGAGGCGATTGGGAATGCTCTGGAGCGGCTGTATGGGGATCAGGCAGGGGAGGTAGCGATTCAGCTGGCCAGGCACTTCTCAGAATCCGGCGACTCGGTCAAGGCCATCCGGTACCTTCAGGAGGCTGGAGAGCAGTCCAGGCGCGTGTCGGCCAATGAGGAAGCTGTGGCTCAACTCAATAAAGCATTGCTGCTTCTTGGCGACATTCCTAGGGGCCGAATCCGTGATGAATACGAGCTGTCCATAGCGATCTCGCTTGGCGCAGCGTTGATCGCAACGAAGGGCTATGCGGCGCCGGAGGTTGAAGCCGCCTTCGATCGCGCCAGGGCGCTCAGTGAAAGGATCGGGGACACGCCGCAGCTATTCCCGGCCCTGTGGGGGCTCTGGAGCTTCCACATCGTGCGCGCTTCGCATCTAGCGTCGCTAGAACTCGGCGATCAATTGAGAGATATTGCTGGGCGGGACTCCGGGCTTCTTCTTGAAGCTCATCGAGCGCTGGGTTCAACGCTGCTCTACATGGGAGAGATCCGGCGGGCTCGCCGGCATCTGGAGAAGGGTGTAGAGCTATATGACCCCCGGTATCACTCCAGCCACGCCTACTACTATGGACAGAATCCGCTCGTGGCATGTATGAGCAGCTTGGCCTTTACATTCTGGGCGCTTGGTCATACGGAGGCTTCGCTGGACGCAAAGACGCGTGCAATTTCATACGCGGAGGCCATCGATCATCCGCACAGTCTGGCCTATGCGCTGGTTTTATCCTCGGTGCTTCACTATTCACGACGGGAGTGGTCGGAAGCGCTATCGCTGTCAGAGAAAGCCATCCGGCTTTCCGAACGCCATGGTTTTCCTTTATGGATTGCGGTGGGCCGGATCGCGCGCGGCGCCTCACTCTCCAAGCTCGGAGATCAATCGGGGAATGACATTTTGAGCAATGGCCTGGATGCCTGGCAAGCCAGCGGAGCAGGCCTGGGGCTGCCTACCTATTTGGGAATGCTGGCTGAGGCGCAGTTTGACTGGGGAGACCCAGCAGCCGCGCTAGAGACTGTGGGCCAGGCGCTGCATTTTGCGGATGACACTCAAGAATTGATAGGAAAACCGGAATTGCTGAGGTTGAAAGGTGAATTCCTTGCGCCAGATTCTCCCGAGGAAGCGGATGAGTTCTTCAAGCGGTCGCTGCGATCGGCCCGAGCCCAGCGATCTAATTCCTTGGAACTTCGGACACTGACCAGTCTCTACCGGCACCGCTTGGCACAGGGTCGTCGCCACACATACCGGGATGCGCTGCGTGCGGTTTATGGTCGCTTCGCTGAGGGGGCTCAAACACCTGATTTGGAAGACGCGCGCGATCTCTTATAAGTGCAGAACTAGGCGATCGTGGCGCCTTCCAATCTCAGAAGATGTGCTTTGGTTTCTATTCCACCGGCGCCCGAATATCCAGTCATTGATCCATCTGCGGCCACAACACGATGGCATGGTACGACGATTGGAATTGGGTTCCGAGCCAGAGCCTGACCAACCGCTCGCGAGGATTTAGGCTTTCCGATGCGGACGGCAATCTCTCCGTAGGTGGCTACATAGCCGGGTGGCACTGCGACAGCAGCCTCCAGAACTTTGCGCTGGAAATCGGTCGAATCGCGCAAATCGACTTCGAGCTCAAACGACCGTCGATCGCCGGATAGGTATTGCAGGATCTGGCTCATTACCTTGCTCACTCGTTCCATAGAGCGGATCGTTGTGACCCCGTGTCTTGCTTCCAGCTCCCGCACAAATCCTGTCTCGTCGGTACCGAACTCGACAGCAACCACTCCCTGATTGCCGACCGCAACTAACAACGGCCCGACTGGGCTGTCCCGCAGTGCGTCGTACCAGATGGCATCCTGCCACTCCTGAACACTGTGACGCAGCCTATCCAGCGCTTCCGTTCCTACCGGAGGCGTGCCGTAGATCGTGTCCAGTGATTCTTCAATTGTGTCCATTATTGGCCAACCTCGCTGTTTTCTTCCGCTAAATTGGGGACTGCCAGGGAGTCCGCACGTTCAAACTGCGTTCGAAGCTTCTTAAGTCCCTGATAAACATTGGCCCGAGCGCTTTCAACGCTCGTATCCAGAACCGTGCTGATCTCCTCATAACTGAGTTCCTGATACTTTCTCAAAATCAAGGCCTCGCGCTGTTTGTTGGGCAGAGCCGCAATCGCGTTTGTTACCGCCTCCAGCTGCTGCTGGTTTTGCGCCTGCTGCTCGATCGGAAGCCCTGGGTCTGCGAGATCTTCCGAGAGCAATATCCCGGTTCGTAACTTACCGCTCAAACGAGTTCGGGCTGTGTTACCCGCGATGCGGTATAGCCAGGCTCGATAGTTGGCGTTTCCATCCAACCGATCGTAGGCTAGATAGGACTTGAGAAATGCCTCTTGGAGACAATCTTCAGCATCCTGCTCATTTTGCAGCATGCGCCAGAGGTATCGGTAGATTTCAGCTGCATGCGCGGCTACCAGAATGTCGAATTGCGGCTTGTTGTTTGAGTCGCCCACTGAAGCTCCTATGACCTAAGACTCATTCGCGCCGAATATGTGAAATCGAATTGAAGGGTCAGTATCCCCGTTTTGAGTCGTAGCGGTTCAAGAGGGGTTCGTTCGCAACATATCGACGCAAGTTTTCGGCAAAAAGATCGGCAGCTCGCTCCAAATATTGGCCGGAGGTACCGGCTACGTGTGGTGAGAGAATGACATTCGGCAATTCCCAGAGTGGGCTGCTTTCAGGCAAGGGCTCCACCGGATACACATCCAATGCCGCGCCCGCGATCGTCTTTTCTCTTAGCGCTTCCACAAGCGCTCCTTGATCAACAACTCCGCCTCGGGAAACGTCGATCAGGTAAGCGGTGTCCTTCATGCTCTCGAACACCTTTGCGTTTACCAAACCCCGCGTCTCAGGTGTGAGTGGGACGGTAAGGACCAGAAAATCACACTCCGAGGCCATTGAAGGCAGCGCTTGAGGGGGATAGAGGCGCTCAGGGATATCCGCCTGCGAATCCCCCAAGCCCTCCAAAACATATCCACCCGCATCGAGCGTCTTCAGGTCGCGTTTGGTAGCCAACACCTGCGCGCCCAAGGCCTGGCAAATGCGGGCGATCTCCCGCCCAATGTTTCCATAGCCAACGATTCCCACTGTGCTTCCCCGCAGCTCCTTGGGTCGAAAGCGAGTGAACTTGTTGTCCGCCCAGACCTTCTCCTTCTGATCTTCCATCATGGACGGCATGTGATGGCCTAAGGACATCATCATCGTCAGCGCGAACTCTGCCATTTGCGGGACGGCCGCTCCGCTCAAAGTGGTGACGATCATTTCGGAGCGTAGCAGGCTCTGATCCACGAACGCGTCAATCCCTGACCAGTGGAACTGGATCCAGCGCAAGTTTGGCACTTGTTCCGGTTCTGGCAGTGCTTGGCGGGTGTAGAGGACTTCCATCTCCCCCAACTGCTCTTCAGTGAAGTCAGATGCGTCGCCGGTTGGCAGCAGATCGATTTCGATGTGGGGTGAGACCGCTCTAAGCCGATCTAAGAGCGCATCGGGCATATCCACGGTGATGAGCACTGGGATATCGGCCATCGAAGCCATTGTACTTTATCGGCTCGACTATACTTTCTGCACCTTATCGGACCCACCAGGAAATACCATGGATTTTGGCATTCTGTATCCTCAAACTGAGTACGGCTCCGATCCAGGAGCCATCCGAGAATTTGCGCAAACCGCTGAGGAGCTCGGGTTCTCACACATCCTCACGTACGAACACGTCTTGGGCGTTGACCCTGATCGGCCCGGATGGAAAGGGATCTACTCGCTGGAGGATCCTTTCCACGAGCCTTTTTCCTTGTTTAGTTTCATGGCCGCGGTCACCAAGCAGATTTCCTTTCTGACCAGCATCGTGATCCTTCCGCAACGCCAAACCGTGCTGGCAGCCAAGCAGGCCGCCACTCTGGATGTGCTGAGCGAGGGCCGGCTGCGGCTCGGCGTGGGAATCGGCTGGAACGAACCCGAGTACATTGCACTCGGTGAAGATTTCCACAACCGAGGTCGGCGAGTTGAGGAACAGGTCGAGCTCATGCGCACCTTATGGACAGAACCGGTTGTGAATTTTTCGGGGCAGTGGAACACCGTTGAGGATTCCGGAATAAACCCGCTCCCCATTCAGCAGCCAATCCCGATCTGGTTTGGCGGCCACGCAGACCCTGTTATTCGCCGCGCCGCACGCCTGGGGGATGGGTGGATTCCTAACTACCCGACTGCTGAAGAGGCCAGGCCCCATTTCGATTTACTCGAGCAGCATTTGGAAACATCGGGGCGAGAGATAAGCGATTTTGGAATTGAAGTCCGCATACACTATCGTGAGGGCGATCCGGATCGAATAGGCGGCTTAATACAAGACTGGCAGGAGGGGGGCGCAACTCACATCGGCCTGAGCACGATGCGCAGCCGGATGAAAGGGCCTACTGACCACCTGAACGCCATGCGCAGCTTTGCCGAATCGCACTTGAGTTAGTCAACTATGCCATTTGAAACGATTGACGATCTGGAAGTCTCGCTGCGGGAGCAGCTGTACCTGGCCGATCGCGGCCTCGCTACGTCAATTTTTTTATCGCTCAAGCTCCAGCGGCCGCTTTTCTTAGAGGGTGAAGCGGGAGTGGGCAAAACCGAAGTTGCCAAAGCCCTGGCCAGTTCTCTGGACACCGAGTTGATCCGGCTCCAGTGTTACGAGGGGTTGGACGTACACCATGCGGTTTATGAGTGGAATTACACCCGACAGATGCTGCATATTCGAATGTTGGAGGCGCGTGGCGAGCGGCCGGAGGAGCAGGACTTGTTTGGCCAAGAATTCCTCTTGAGCCGGCCTCTCTTACAGGCAATCGAATGGAAGGGAGATCGTCCTCCGGTCCTGTTGATCGACGAGCTCGACCGCAGTGACGAGGAATTCGAGGCTTTCCTGCTGGAGATCCTTTCGGAATTTCAGGTGACTATTCCCGAGATCGGGACGATACGAGCTGAGCGGCGGCCAATTGCCATTATTACCTCGAATCGAACGCGAGAGGTTCACGATGCCCTCAAGCGACGCTGTCTCTATCACTGGATCGACTATCCCTCCTTCGATCGGGAGTTCCAGATCTTGCGGCTGAGGCTCCCTGATGCACCCGAGAGGCTGACGCAACAGGTCACCGCCTTCGTGCAGAAGGTGCGCCAAGAGGATCTATATAAGATGCCGGGCGTCGCCGAGACTCTGGATTGGGCGGAGGCGTTGTGGGCGCTGGATCAAGAGCAGCTTGATCCAGAGATGGTGGACAACACCCTGGGGGCGCTGCTGAAATATCAGGACGATGTGCTCAAAATCCGAGGCGAGGAGACTCGCTCGATCCTGGCTGAAATGTAACCCCTCGCACATATATCACCTATCCGGCTCGGACCAGATATGGTCATCAGCGTTTCGACCCCGCGGCCGCTGTGAAATTTATGGGACATCTACCGGCCGCCCCTTATTTGTGCAATCTTTCACTCACGTCACCTTCCTCGCCTCAAGGTGTTGTCTCTTTCATACAACCCTACAATGCGGCAAAGCGACAACATTTCCGCGCCCTGCATAACTTGCACCGATCTCATCTTTTCATTTGAAATTATGGGTGAGCAATCTGTTGATTTGCGCCTCCGTCACAGCGGAGGCGTTTTCTTGTCGGAGGGAGGTGCAGCCAACAACAACCTGCGTTAGTCGGGGTCACTGGGCCCTTTCTATGGGCAACCTGATCTTATATTCACAGGAGGATATCTTTATGGCAACTGAATCGAAGGCTATTCAAGGCTACCTGCCCAACGATCGCCCACCATTGGTACGCACCATACTGCTGGGCTTTCAGCATGTTATTACCATGTTCCCCGCCACCGTCTTCGTGGCGGCCTTTACCGGCTTCCACGTCGGCACGGTCCTGCTCTTTTCGGGCGTTTCGACCATCGTGGCGTTGACCCTCTCGAAGAACCGCATCGGAAGCTTCATCCCGCTCTTCTACGGATCAAGCTTTAGTTATATCGCGGCGTACCTGGCAGTTGCGGTGGCGATGACTGGAGATGTCCCCACATTTGGTGTGCCACTTCCGGACGAGGTACTCAGCACCATCCAGGCGGGTATCGTCGTTACGGGCGTTCTGAACATCATCGTGGGTTTTGTCATCCGAAGGGTCGGCAAAGACTCGCTTGACACGCTGCTGCCTCCGGTGGTGACGGGATCGGTGGCGGCCATCATCGGGTTTGGTCTGGCGTTTGCGGCTCTCAACCTGGCGGCTGCCAACATGTTGGTGGCGCTGTTCGCCCTATTCATCACGGTGCTGTTCTCGGTATATCTACAGGGCCGCGGCTTTATCGGGATGCTGCCCATCTTGCTTGGCGCGATCGCGGCGATCATCTTTTCTGCCGTCGTCGACCCCGGGTCCGTGAACACGGCGGCCGTTGTCGATGCACCCTGGATCGTAGCGCCCGTAATCACTTTCCCGTGGAATGCTGCGAGTGAATACCTCTTGTTTGCGATCGTGAGCGTCTCCATCATGGCCATCGCCACGATCCCCGAATCGACCGCCCACCTCTACCAGATCAGTTTGTATGTGGACCGTTTTGCGGAAGAGATTGGCAAGCCGAAGTACGAGCTGGATAAGTTCATCGGCTTCAATCTGGTCTTCGACGGAATAGGTGACTTTATCAACGGTATGTTTGGGGCCACAGCCGGCACAAACTATGGCGAGAACAACTCGCTAATGGCCATCACGCGTAACTACTCCGGGCCGGCATTGTTGGCTGCGGGCGTACTCGCAGTGCTGCTCGGGTTTGTTGGCAAGCTGGCCGCCTTGGTGGCCATGGTGCCGTTGGCTGTGACTGGCGGTCTCTCAATCTACCTGTTCGGCACGATTGGTATGCAAGGCATCGCGTTGATGCAGGAGCACCATGTCAGCATGTTCAACCCGCGCAACCTTGCGGTAGGCGCCACCATCATGGTGGTTGGCATTGGAGGCAACATCGGCTTTGAGGGTGGATTCCTTCCGGTGACCATTGGAGAAGTGTTCCCTGATGGAGTACCCGCCATCGCTGCTGCGGCGGTTCTGGGCATCTTGATGAATCTAATCTTCGTGATCTTTGCTCCGCCGGAGCGGGCTCAGATCTCGGAAACCGCAACCACCGCAGCAGACTAACACCCCTCGCAACAACCAAAGAGCCGGGTTCCCAACCCGGCTCTTTTTACACTTAAGCCTCAAATCTGAGGCGATGTTCTCCAAATACTCATCTTACACACGGCTTACAGAATAACCATTGGGTAAGGGTTCAGTGCAATAATCGGTCTAGGTAATACAAAGGACCGGATAGGGAAGCCGGAAAGGAACTGGCAATGGAAATTATAGGGATCGCCTTTTACGTACTGCTGATGGCAGGTTTCGGCTGGGCTATGATCGATCTTCTAGTCAACATTCATAAGCAGCCAAAACGTCCTCTCAAAGTGCTTCGGATGAGCTCCTATCCCTTCGTACCGGATGACGAAACTCTGGAAGCCATGCGCCAGGAGCAAAGTGATCCAGGATCGGGCAAACTGCAACCGGTTCCCGTTCCAGTCAAGAGCAACTACCGCTAGCTCGCTAGCTGTGTAGAGATTTCGGAGCGGTCCTACGGGGCCGCTCTTTTGGTTATCGGGATAAAACGACCATCTGAAAATTGCCAAATTCATTGCACTGATCGCGCGCTCACGCGCATTCCTTCAATCGAGTACGGAGAGTGTTGCAAGAAATCCGGCCATCGCATCCGCCCCTGAGGTGTGTCCGCGGTGTAGCAGCCGGATCATCGTCTTTTCTACCCCCCGCTTCGTCGCGATGGCATGCGCCAACAGATGCCAATCTACTCCAGCATCTCCACGGGCAGCAGCCCGAAGCCATTCTCCGGATACGGCGTTGGTTCGGGGAGCGGCCTTGCTGGTTATTGCCTCCCCCATCGGATGTGCCAGCTCTATATTCAGCTTCGCCCATATCGCATGAATGGCGCCCTGAAGGTAGTCATCACCAGACGGAGTCACACCACCTCCCAAGCCAGCCAGCCCCGTCGCAGCCTCTCCTGCCCCGCCACGATCTCCCGCGGCCAGGCTAGATATAAGCAACTCTGCCGGTCCGGCCGCTGCATGCAAAGCCCTCGACTGGATAGTCTGGTCAGGCTCGGGAAGCGCGCCGGCTGCCAGCGGTGCAAAGCTGCCCGGCGGGGCATGTTCACGAAGCAATTCCACAAAATTCGCTTGTGTCGCACGATCCAGATCTTCACCAAATCGCTGCCAGTCGGGACGAGGCTGCCATTCTTGCGCGCTCGTCGCATCCACCTGGATGGGTCCGATCTCAATTCGACGGCCCTTGGTGGCAACGGGGCTTTCAAGGTCCAGTAAATCAAATCCCTCAAAGGAGGGATCAGGCTGCGCTACAACAATCGCGAACGGACCTGGGCCAACTTCTGGCAGGACAATCGACAATAAGCTTCGTTCTGAATTGATGAGATTGATCGATTGGCGGAAAAGGCTGTGTATTCGGGGCTTGGTAGACGAGTCCAGCCACTCAAGCGCACTCGGGGCGACCTTGTCGCCTTTGAGGCGGATCATGCGAGGCTTGCTCGGGGGAATGCAATCAGTTCGCCGTGCAGACGAACCACGGGATGCCTACTCGCCCAGGTACTCAACCAGCCTGCCGCCGTTGATGACCGCCGTCGGGGGCTGGTGAAACCGGAGCGCCTCTAGCAGGTCCGGCTGCTGCAGCACAACCAGATTGGCGGGCGAACCGACCTCGAGGGAATGATCCTGGATGCCTATCGCAGCAGCGGCATCGATGGTGACCATGTCATACAGCACCTCCATATCGTCCCGGGTCGTCATCCACAGTAGATGGGAGGCCAGAAACGCAACTTCGAGCATGTTATTTTGGCCGTAGGGGTAATAGGCATCCGAGATGTCGTCCTGCCCCAGGCAGACGACAACTCCTTCCTGCCGGAGTTCGGAAACTCGCGCGTGGAGCGGGCCGGTGTGAGGATCGGAGACGATTGCTATTTCGGCTTGCGTCAGCAGCGCGGCCAGTTTCTGAAAATAAGGAGTGGGATAGAGCGCCATTGCTCGAGCATGGTGTGCCAGGACCTTGCCGTGCCATTCCGTCTCGAGGGTCTTGATTGCCATCATTTCCAGCGTGCGAAGGCCAGGATCCCCGGCATCGTCCACCAACATTGAGATCCCGGCTTCAAATTCGAGCGCGATCTCAAACATCTGATCGATGTGGCTCTGCGCGTCGGATTCGGTGTACTCGATCCACGGAATTCCCCCCACAAGATCGGCTCCCAGTTTCATTGCCTCGCGAACCAACTCTGCCGCTCCCGGCTCACGCACGACCCCATCCTGCGGGAACGCTACAACTTGCAATTCGACGGTGCCCTTGAACTCCTCTCTGGCCTGGATGAGGGCCTCGACCCCTACTAGCTTTGCCTGGTTGTCCACATCGGCAAACGCTCGAATATGGGTGTTTCCGTTTGCGGCCGCCCACCCGAGCACCTTGCGCACATGCTCCACAATTACTGCTCGATCGTATGTTTGCTTGACG
Organism: uncultured Anaerolineaceae bacterium; assembly: GCA_964482355.1. Taxonomy (GTDB): domain Bacteria; phylum Chloroflexota; class Anaerolineae; order Anaerolineales; family E44-bin32; genus JADFRG01. The sequence continues at coordinate 13,003 of CAYZXF010000102.1, forward strand.
TCGGCTGCGCGCTCGATGGCCGTCATTGCCTTGCCCATCGAGTCGCCTTGGTAATCAATCATGGACGAGTCGTCGAGCTGGGTTAAAGTGAACACCTTGTCGAGATGAAGATGGGGATTTACGAACGATTCCGTAGCGAGGTTGCCCTGTGCCTCGACTGTGATGGCGGCGATTTCGGCCACTGTCGGCTCAATGACCTGAATGCGTCCCTCGCGGATTCCAACGTCCATCGCTTCTTTGCCGCGGCCGCGCAAACGACAACCTTTGATAAGAATATCCAGCTCGTCACCCATTCTTCACGCTCTCCCGGATCAGTCGTTCAAGATACTGGGCGAAGGTGGTTGGTTCCCGACCCAGCAAGCCCGCCAGTACACGCGGATTCCCCCAGAATCCATGTGCGGCATAGTACTCGAACATGCTGAGTAGCATATCGGCACTATCGGCATCGATCTTGGTGTCTTGACGCCACTGCGTCCGGGAGAGCTCCACCGCTTCGACCGGCCTTCCCAGCACTTCGCTCATTCGTTTGGCCATCTGCCTGGGAGTCAGAAGCTCCGGGCCGGCCAGCTCGTAGATCGCTCCTTCATGGCCCGGCGTGCTGAGGACTTCTGCTGCCAGCTCGGCCACATCCTTGAGGTCGACCGGGCTAAATCGGGCATCGGTCGGGTAGGGCACCGAGTATCGGCCTTCCAGTATCGAACCCCACACCCCTCGGATATTCTGCATGTAGCTTGCCGGCTGGAGGATGGTGAAGCCCAAATTGGAATTGATCAATTGCTCCTCGACCAGGAGCTTGTTCCAATGATGCTGCATAACCTGTGTATGCGGATGGAGCACCGAGTGCATCACGAAGTGGGGTAGCCCCGCCACTGAGGCTGCCGCGATCGCATTGCGACCGATCTCAGATTCAGCCGGGTGAACGTTTGGACTGATGTGGTAAACCGCGCGCATGCCGGCGAAGATTGGTTCGAGTGAGTCCGGATCTAAGAGATCGCCGACTTCAATCTCGAAAGCTCCGTCCGCTTTGGCTTGATCAACCTGTGATGGCTTGTGTATCAAGGCTCGTACGGATTCACCGCGCGCAACCAATGCTTGTATGACCGCCCGGCCTGTTTTGCCGCCCGCTCCGGTAACTAGGATCACGCCTTTGAGTTCTGAACCAACTCCCACAGCCGGTTTGGGCTCAACGGGATCTCCAGGATCTCCAGCCCTTCCTGCTGCAGCGCATCTTCCACCGCCTGCGCAAACAATGGCCCCACCGGTATGGCGCCCGCCTCGCCTGCGCCCTTGGTGCCCAACGGATTCAATGGTGAAAGCGTTTCTTTGTGGCCAACGCTCACATTAGGCACGTCCAGGGCAGTCGGGAGCAGGTAATCCATGAACGTTCCGTTGAGCAGCTGGCCATTTTCGTCATAAATTAGATGCTCGTAAAAGGAATTTCCGATCCCCTGAGCCACACCGCCTACTATCTGGCCATCCAAAATCAAGGGGTTAATCACCCGTCCACAGTCGTGCACGACCACGAATTTCTGAATCTCCACCATCATCGTCTCTGGGTCTATTTCCACGATCATGGCATGCACTCCACTGGCAGTCGCTCCTCGTTCCGGCCCA
>CAYZXF010000103.1:0-2899 GCA_964482355.1 uncultured Anaerolineaceae bacterium
TCAGCCAGGAGCGACGGAAGCCTCGATCGGTAAGGATCGTACCGACGAATTAGCCGTGATGGTGGATACCTTTCGGCCGTTGGAGGTGACGGTAAAAGCGCATGAGCTAGAGAAACCCGAATATCAGGCCTCGTGGCTGGATGATTTCGAAGAGCCGCAAGAGGGAACGACTACGGGCTAATCAGCGCGCTGGGCGGGAAAAGCGAGGGCCTCGCGAACGGCCTCCCCGATCTCTGAATCCGGCGCCAGGATCCAAAGCGTTTGGTCGCCGATGATTTCGATCGAGTTCCGTTCACCGCGAGATTCCCAGATCGAGCGGGTGGTTGAAGAGAGAGTACGCTCACCGAAGCGAATATCCCCATAATCTCGGAAGGCGCTGTAAAATTCATGTGCGTCGCGCACCGTGTCCCACGCGGTGGCGAGCACCAGGACACCCTGCCCCTCGGAGTCTTCGCGCAAGGCGATGTAGTAGTCGCCCCCCCAACCTTCCGCAGCAGTCTGCGCTTTCTGCTCAAGCAAAAACTCCTTCAGGGTGAGAAGCGTGAACCACTCTCCAAGAACATCCCGGTCCATCTCACGCCACTCCGGACCCAGGGATTCGAGCAGCTCTGGCACCACCAGGCGGATCGGCACATCGTCAGGATATCGTCCAGGATGAAGAATCTGCTCCGTTGAAACCGGCGGATTGGCATACAGTTCATCGACTGCCGCCCATCCGCCATCCAGGAAAAAACGCTCAACAAAATCAAAGCCGCTGGTGTATGGAAAGAGAAAGTCTTCTTTTATAAATTCAGGAGCCGATTCGTAGGTGGGGCTGGAGAAGGAATCATAGAAGTCGAGCAGCTGCTGAAAATCCGCATCGGAGGCGTAGGTCAGAAGCCATCGCTCCTCAAGCAGGGTGGCGTCGCCTTCAATAAGCGCCCTAATTGCTGCGCATCGCTCACTCTCGTCCTCACAGGCATCATCGCTCCACTCCATGCCTTCCCGGAGGTCGAAAACTTGATCCTGAAGCACATGCGCGTACTCGTGCGCGTAAGTCAACCGTTCTGGTCCGCCAAACTGCGAATCTTGCACAACAAACATTTCCCGCGCATCCAGGTCGTAGAAACCGGCTATGCCTTCGCTGTAGAGATCAAGGAAAAGATCGTAAATATTGAAGCCGGGCCCGACTAGGCCGAGCAACGCGTACAACCGCGCATCATCTTCGCTCTCTTCACGCGTGTAGTCACCAAAGAAATCGCTGACGACGTAATCCCTTAGGCCATCTTCGGAGAGAAGCTTGCGGTCAACTAAACCGCTCGGTTGCAGGCCGCGCAGCAAGATGACTTCGGTCTCGATTTGCTCCATTTCCTCGCGAATTTCTGGGGAGACTGTCTGATCGGAGGATGTACCCGGGGTAATGGACTCCGTTTCACCTTCCGGCCGGGAGGGCGCTTCAAATTCAGGAGCCAACTCTTCGCCCAAATCGAGCCCCGGCGATTCGGCGGAATCATCACTTCCCAGCGAAATGCCGGTGGCATCCTCGATCACCCCGTAAGCGAAATTGCAGGCCAGCCCTGAAAGGGCCAATGCCGTCAGCATGATCGGGATTTGGACAGATCTGGATCGCACCGTCGATTTCCGAGAATCCGCCGGATTGTATCACCCGGGCTAATGAGAGACTCGGGGCTCGTAGGTCACGGCCCCTTGCTGCTTGCTTATGATGTTTGCTGTGGGGCCAAGGCGTCGGTCAAGAGCTACGGAAGGAGTTGAACGAGGATATGTCCCGCAACTTCGCGTCCGAGGGCGTGCTCGTCGCCATTGGTTTTAATGGTAACCGGGCCTTCGAATGGTGCGCTGGACAGAACGCGGACTTCGACTCTTGGGAACAGTCCCAGATCTCCGAGATAGCGGAGCAATTCAGCATCGTGATCGCTGACCTCAGCGATAACAGCGGCCTCGCCAGGTTCAAGTTCTGAAAGCCGGCGAAGTTCGGACTTCGGCATGGTTCCATCGCGTGAAGGTATAGGGGCGCCGTGTGGGTCTGTCGTGGGGTGGCCAAGCTTGTCATCCATGAGTTCTTCCATCTCCTCCGAGAGTACATGCTCCCATCGGTCGGCCTCCTCGTGGACTTTGTCCCAGGAAACCCCTAGCGATTCCGCAAGGTAGCTCTCGACCAGGCGGTGATGGCGGATGACTTCCAGCGCGATCTTTTCGCCGGATGGTGTAAGTTCGACCCCCTGATAGGGTTCGTGAACGACGAGCTTCATCGTGGCCAGCTTCTTGGCCATCCCGGTCACAGAGGCTGGTGCGACGCGAAGACGCTCCGACAGCTCGGTGGTGGAGACCTTCCCACCCTCTGCCTGGAGCTCATAAATGGCCTTTAGATAGTCTTCAACTGCTTGTGTGTGCATGAGCGAGAACCAAAATTAGGCATACCTAAATCTATAATAGATATACCTTTTGGAGCCACGCTTGTCAAGCGGCCTTAATTTCTTTGGTGCGCAAGCCCCTTCCGACGGCCGAATACTAACAAACTCGACGATTTACAGTGTGTCGGCTACATGCCTCGGATCAGCCCGCCAGGTTGGCAGGTGCGGCAGAAATTGGTGATCTTTCCGCCTGCGGTAACTTCAGAGATATTCCCGCCGCACCGGGGGCATATTTCACCACCTCGCATGTGCACTGCGAAGAAATCACGAGGTTTCAGGTGGATGTCATCGCCCATCGCTTCGCGAACCTTGTCGATTGACCCCGATAGGATCTCCTGCATTGCCTGGTAGAGTCGCTCGATTTCTTCCGAACCGAGCTCGGTCCGCTTACGATACGGATGGATGCGAGCCTTCCATAGGATCTCATCCGCATAGGCGTTGCCGATTCCGGCGACGAACCGCTCCCGTGCCAGCACCCCCTTGATCTC
>CAYZXF010000104.1:0-4772 GCA_964482355.1 uncultured Anaerolineaceae bacterium
GATAGGCCAGTGCCGCAGGCATATGGGAGGCCAGGATCGCGACCTCCGGTGCTTCGAGAGATAATTTCGTGATGGGGAGTGGGCCATCCCCATCGATGAAAAGCGCCGCCTGCTGAGGCAGATCCAGGCCCGCATTCAGACTGAGGCCTGGGAATACGTGCGTGCCGCCTGATTCAACGACGTCGATGCGCGCTGCGAGCGACCAGCGGCTGATCGTGGTCTGGGCTTCTGCGGCTAGTTCAGTGAGGGAAAGAGGTTTGTAAGGTGAGAGGCGCAGATCGACCTGGGAGGGGGTCGCAAAGGACAATACGCCTAGCACTAGGCCACCTGCTATGAGGGTCCATCGAGTTCGACCTGCCATCGAAAAGGCAGCCGCAGCCAGCACTCCAAGCGCGAGCGAGAGCATGACTGCCCCCTCACCTCCCAGCAAAGGTATGGCAACCAGGGCTAAAGGCACGCCGAGAGCCGAACCTACAAGATTGGCTGCATAGGGACGATAGGCCTGAGACCCGGCCGCCGTAAGGTTGGCGCCAATCACCCACCCTGCGAACAGAAACGGCGCAGCGGCCGACAGGAAGTAAAGGAACAGAACCCCGATCTGCCGTCGATCCCAGGCGATGCTGTAGGAATCGAAGGTTATGAAGTTGATGACGGCGTAGGCGAGAAAAATGGTGATTGAGTAAGCTAGGCAGAGCCTAATCAGCGAGGTACCGTATGGCTTGTAAGAAAGAATGACTCCGCTGGCAGCGAAGCCCATCACCGCCAAACCAATTACCAGGAAGGCGAAATGATGAAATTGCTGAACGGCGAAAAGGCGTGTCAGCGTAACTTCGAACGCCAGGGCGCTGGCAGAGATCAAGATTAACCCAATCGTACGCCTCATGGGACTCAAGCTGATTCTAACCATGAACCACGATAGGCCAGAGGGAAGTAGAAGAAGCGTATGAGAACGCACAAGCTGTTGGTGGTCATCGCGATTACCGTCCTGCTAGCTGCCTGCAAGTCAGTCGAACCGACCGCCTCCGAGCCCGTGGAGGAGCAGGAAGGAGTGGTTCAGCTTGATCCGCAGTTGCCAACCGGGGTGCATCTCCAGGCGGCCTTTGAACTGCCCGAAACCCTGGAAGGGATGCCAATCACTCACGATGAATTGCGCTACCTGGTCTATTTACCCGATGGCTATGGAGATGACCCGGAACGCGAGTGGCCCATGATCTTCTTTTTGCACGGATCGGGAGACGAGCAGTACGACTCGACCTACGTATTGAGCTTCGGACTGCCTGCGGTGCTATTGGCCGGCGATCAGCCGGAGAATTTCCAGTTTGTCGTGATTTCGCCGCAAGCATTTCCGGGGGAGGCCTGGTGGTCGCCTGAGATGATTCCAGCCCTGGGGGCGCTCCTGGACGAGGTGTCCGAGACCTATCGGGTTGATACCGATCGAGTATATCTGACCGGATTGAGTATGGGAGGCTACGGCTCGTGGTGGCTGGCGACTGCCTATCCGGAGCGCTTTGCAGCTATGGTCTCAATCTCCGGGAGCGGTTACCGAACGCCATACGTCCCGGAGCCGGAGACCCTCTGTCGCCTGGCGGAGGTACCGGTCTGGGCCATCCATGGCGCGCTGGATCAGATTTCGGCGGCCGGGGCCTCTCAAATTAATGCCCTGGCGCTGGAGCAACAATGTACGGCGGATGTGAAGTGGACGCTTTATGAGGATGAGGGTCACCTCGGTGCTTACGAGCGTGCCTACCGTGACCCGGCCTTATACGAGTGGATGCTGGAGCAGTCGCGCCAGTAAGCCTAACGCTGCGAGCTTGACCTGACGAGCTACGGGCGATACGGCTCCATGGCGGAGAGCTCTTCTGCGCCTCCACCCCAAACGACAACTACCTCGCAGTCTGAAGATTCAGCTGCAATTACGGCCTGCTCTTCTGTTACTCCAATGATGGTCACCAGCGCGATCGTAAGCTGGTCCGGGTGAATGGTTTGGACATTCGTCGGCCCCAGTGTGCCGGTGCTCAAGCCGCCTAATCTCAGATAAATCGGCGCATTGAACAGTGTGACATCGTTCGTCACCACGAAGTCTCGCCACTGTCCCGCCAGGCTGTCCTGCGCCAGGATGGGACAGTCGACATGCAGCGCGTAACGGTGGAAACCTATTCCAAAGGTGCCTTCCGGCATTTGGTAGCTGAATGGGATCGCCCACTCCCCGATCTGGCCTGGCTCCCCCTCGGGGGGCACGGCCGTGGGCAGAGTGGAAAGTATCTCCGCCGTAGGCAGCGGCGCGAGCTCCTGCTCCGAACCTGCGTCGGCGCTGCAAGCGGAAGCGGCGAATAAGAATAGGATCCCAATCGGCAGCTTGGAGTGAGCTCGCATTTGCTTGATCTCCGGCGCTCAAGACCTTCGGATCGGGTGAAGGGGTCCACACCGTACGCGCATTCTAACCTACTCCACCGACCGGGGAGAGGTTCAGCTCACCTCCCCGCAAGTTAACAAACCTCCAACCCTTCGCATATCTGTTTCTGACGCTTACTGGATAACATACTCCCGATGACATCAACGAAATTAGGAGGCAAGACAATGCATAGTTACTACAGAGGTTTTCCGAGACGAAGGCGCGGATATGGGTATGGAGCCATTGGTTTCAACGGCGGCCGGCGAATGCCGATCGACGTACAGTCCGATGACGAGGCCTATTTGATCACCGCCGCGGTTCCTGGCCTATCGGCCGAGGAAGTGACCGTGGAGGTACTCGAGGATATGGTCACGATGAGTGGCGAGATTACTCTCGAGGAGAACGACGACAATCAGAAGCTGCTGAGCGAACTACACCAGAGCTTCTATCGTCAGATCCGATTGCCCGAAGCCGTCAGTGCAGATGAGATCGAGGCTAAGGTCGAGAAGGGATTACTGACTGTCCGTATTCCCAAGGCCGATGAATCCCGACCCAAGAAGATTGAAGTCAAAGCTGCATAAGGCTCAATAGCTAGTTTGGTAAAATGAGCGGCGCAAGCCGCTCATTTTTCTTTTAATCCCCAGGCCGATGATGTCGATTCCCGTTCTAAATCCCAATTCCGCCGATGAGGAGCAGTTGAAACAGCTCCCCGGAGTCGGCCCTCAATTGGCCAGCCGTATTGTCGAGGGGCGGCCTTATCAAAGCGCAGATGATCTGCGCCAGGTGCCTGGGCTGGGCGACAGCGTTCTGGACGACATCAAGCCTTTCCTGACCTTTGATGTTCTATCACCCGACAACGCAGAGGATCAGGTGTTAGATGAAAAGCACGACGCGGCATCTGAGCCTTCTGAAAAGCCTGAAGATGAAGAGAGGAAATATCCGCTGGTTCTCACCGAATCCAAACCCGATCGGACTGGCATTTGGGCATTGCTGGCAGTGGGGGTGGCCAGCGTGCTTTGCTCGGTTACCTTCACGCTTTCTGTGCTGGCGGGAATTAACGGGACCCTGGATTTTGGCCGTCACGCTGCGCTGCAGGAAACGCGCAACGAATTGATTCAGATCCGCTCCCAATTCGAGGCCACGCAGGTAGAGCTCGAAGCATTGCGCGGACGCGCCCAAGCTCTGGAGGGGGTTTCGGGAAGAATGGTTGAAGTTGAAGCGCAGGTTGCGACCCTGCAACAACAGCTTGGCGAGACGATCTCGGTAGTGGATGAGATGCAGATGGAGCTATCGGTGGCGCTTGAAGAAACTCGGGCGCAAGCAGAGCGAGTGGCCCGTTTCCAGGCATTTCTGGACGGATTGAGCCGCTTGATCGGCCAGGTAGAATCGGAACCTTGAGTTTTTCATAATGAGCGAATCGGAAAGTACCTTATTGGGGCGGTTTTTTGGAGTGCTGCTTCGGCTGGCGGTGGTGCTCGCTCTCGGCATCGCCATCGCGGCCGGAGCCTACTTCGGTATTCCGCGCGTCTATCGGAACCTGGTCGAACCGGCGCAGGTCAATACCAATCGCATCGATGCCCTTGAAACCGAGCTGGATCTAGCACGAACTGATACCAGCGCATTGCGCGAGCAATCTGGCGCTCGATTGGCCGAATTGGAAGCGGCTCTGACGGAGCAGGGAGAGCTATTGGCGACGGCGCAGGCTCAGCTCGAGGCAGCGCTGGCTGATTCGGAAGCTCAAGATAAAGCGATGAAGGCGGCAACGGACCAGATCAATGCGATGCGAAGCGCTATGGGCGACCTCGCGGATCAGGTTGATGCCGCCCTGAGCGATGTCGGAGAGCCCGAGCAAGAACTGCGACAGGAGTTGCTGATCAACCGGGCCATGCTTCACCTCATACGTGCCAGGCTCGGGCTGTTGGAAAACAATGCCGGACTGGCAGCTGAGGAGGCCGGACGTGCGCGCGATCTGCTGGTAGAGCTGGATCCCGATGGTGAGCTAGAGCATGTCCAAGGTGCGATCGCGCGAATCGAGATAGCGCTGGAGGCAATTAAAGCCACGCCACTTGTAGCGGGGGACGACCTGGAGATTGCGTGGAAGCTGCTGGTAGAGGGAGAAGCCACCAATGAGTGAAGAACAGCCTGAGGAACGGCTAGATTCGGAAACCGAGCACTCTTCCGCCGGGAATCTGGCGGAGGAATCGATCGAATCTGAATCCCCAGCTGGAGACGCTGCTGAGCCGCAGCTTGGAACGGAAACGGTAGACAGCCCCGACGAGGAGCCTAAGGCGCCCACCGAAAGGGAGGCGAAAGATAGCCGTGTTGGAGGCTTTTTGAAGCGGGCACTCCGGTGGCTTGTAATCTTTTTGGTTGTATTCAC